>NZ_JACJNU010000054.1:0-60805 GCF_014849525.1 Microcoleus sp. FACHB-SPT15
AGGGGGCATGGCGGCAGGAGTTGTCTCTTTCATCGCTCAAACCTTAACGTAAAATATCTGCCCTGCCTGGATTATACCTTTATTGCTTGTTGATTTTCGTTTAAGTCCCGTTAAGAGCCTGGAAATAAATTTCCGGCTCAAAGCTGAAGTAAGCTAAAGCTTACTACATTAGCCTTTCAACCCGTTAAAACGGGTTTTAGCTTTTAGCCCGTTCGCGTTCGCGAAGCGTTCCCGAATGGTACTTTAGTTCAGGCTTAAGTCAGCACCATTCCTCTTAGCAGCAACCTAAGAACACTTTTCGCATTCGTTATAGATGAAGGAAACACTGCCTTCTGCCTTCTGTTTCTTGGAAGAATGAATTGCCTCACCACTTAATAAAGCCAAGGAATCAACTTTTTGACTTGCTGTTGGTAGTCTGAGTATTCCGAGTACTTCTCACTCAACCACACTTCTTCCCTATTGGCTTTAAGGTCGAAAAAGATAAACAAGATAATGGCTGCAACTAGGTGAGACAGACTGACTTGAAAGACTACCCAGCTAAAAGCGGCAAGAATCAATCCACTATACAAGGGATGCCGGACAATGCCGTAAATACCCGATCGCACTAACTGTCCGTCTTCTCTGGGATAAGGTAAAGGGGTTAGGTTGCGCCCCAAGTCCAGCAGTCCTTTGATGATGAGGATGAAGGCTGCCAATCCAAGTACTGCCGTGATGCCCCAACGCAGATAGAGCAATGCTGGTGAGCCAATATTCCATTCACTTGGGCGGTAAACTGGCACCAATACGAAGCCAATGAGCAATGCCCCCTGGAGTAGTACTAAGTATTCTCCGCGCTCACCGCTACGCCAGCCTTTACGGGTGAAACCCCAGTCGCTCAGAAGTTTCATTTGCGATCGCTCCTACTTTACAGATATCTGCATCAAGACAGTTCTTGTCTTAAAATGACTTGTTTTATTGCAATAATTAACAATTTTTAGCAATTAATGAGCAAATGCTCAACTTCTAGAAGAGGCTCTCATCTTAATTCACTATGTCTGTAAGTCCGATTATTTAGCTGTTTTGCTATCATTCAATGGATTTTTACCTGATAAATAATAATTTCTATGATTACAAAAATTAATTTATTCGTTAAGATAAGTAACATTCGCCTCATCAAAATTGTTTTGGAACTATACCTATGAATGCTACTGAGCGCCTTACGGCTTACCTTGCTGCTGTCTTAAAGCCCAGTCTGTTTGACAACGTTTGGTCTCAAGCTGCCTGGACTGTACTGCGAGTTGTTGCTGGATTGGTGATGATTCACAACGGTTTGGATAAGCTATCGAACATCCAGAGCTTTGCGGATGCTTATGTTTCCGTAATTGGTCTACCCTTTCCGATTTTCTTCAGCTACTGTGCTGCCTACACTGAGTTAATTGGCGCACCGTTTCTGGCTTTAGGGCTTTTGACTCGTCCGGCTGCGGCTGGTTTGTTCTCGACGATGTTGGTAGCGATGTACCATCACGTTCTGGTTGCTGGGTTCAGCATTCCTTATCTGGAACTGTCAATGCTATATGCTGTCTGCTTCTTGTTCTTCTTGATCAATGGTGCAGGACAGTTTTCTATTGATGCGGTGTTGGCTAACCAACTGAACGCTGTAGCAACAAGCAGTGTCTTAAATTCTTTTGCCAGCCAACGAGAACAGCAAGTTGAGTCTTTGGAACCGTCTTTCCAAGACTCCGAAAAAGAAAGCGTTTCGGTAACTAAGTAAGGTTTTTCTATAGCAACAACGACTTACTGCTGGTGCTTATTAGAAAATCAATGTTTTTAACCCGCCTAGGCGGGTTTTGTCGTAGCTGTCATCTAGCAATCGCTATAAAGGTTAGGACGAAAGGAATACACAAAATTCCTTATCTGTCGGTGTTTGATACCTAACACCTAGCACCTGTTATAAGGAATACGCTGAAAACCATAAGAGCTTCAGCCAAGGGATGAAAGCTAGTTGCAGGATTTATCCTGCTGCAAAATCTGGTTTTGGAAGTTTAGAAATATACTTCCGAACCAAGTCAGACATTGAACAGCCTTGTTTTTCTGCCTCTTGTCGTAGCTGCTCGTACTCGTACTCAGATACCCGAATATCTAACTTTTTTGTTCTTGACATATCATGCCATTTGTCTGCACAATCAAGTATAACAGGCAAGGTAATTAACCTGTATAAAAACCTAACTGCCTAACGGCAATCTGAACCTTGACAAGTGAATCTATGCGGTTCTACTGCATTGTTCTAGCTTCGACCTCGCAGTAGGTAAAAGATTCATGGGGGCTAGGCGAATCAGAAGGCGTAAGACGATTTGTTTCAATCTAAACAGGACTTGCAGTAATGCAACTACCGGAGGGCATCCGGAAAGTAACGCTTGGGGAGAATCCCACCTCTGGGTTAGATGACGCAAGGAGCCTAATCTAAGTGGTTTCAGTGAACCAAGAATCCCCTCGACTTTAGTCAGGGGAGTGTCAAAACTCGACATTGATGCACAGCCGTGTACCCCTCTATAGATAGTGGTTAGGTGTTCGACAGTATGAAACTGTAAAAAATATTAAATAATAATTTGTCGTTCTCTATAGTGTTTGCTGTTTTAGCGCTGGCTGTATCAAACCCTCAGACACTATTTCTCTCAGCACTGTTTGCCGTTAGTTTAGCGATTGTGCATCTCTATGCTGGCAAATTGAGATTCCTTGATGCGCTTCCTCGGAGTCGTTGGCTTTCTCTAGCAGGTGGGGTTTCAGTTGCCTATGTGTTTGTTCACTTGCTACCTGATTTGAATGAACACCAAGAGGTGATTCAGGAGTTAGAGGGGTCAGCTATTGGGTTTCTGGAACACGATGTATACTTAATGGCGCTTTTAGGTCTAGCAGTCTTTTATGGATTGGAGCGAGTTGTTAAGGCATCTCGTCAACGCCAACGTCAGGCAGGTGAAAGTGATGCTCCTAGTGCTGGTGTTTTTTGGTTACATATTGGCTCTTTTGCCATTTACAACGCCCTAATTGGTTACTTGTTGCTCCATCGAGAAGAAGCAGATACTCAAAGTTTATTTTTATTTTTTGTGGCAATGGCTTTGCACTTCCTAGTGAATGATTTTGGACTTCGGCAAGACCACAAAGATACTTATGATAAGCGAGGGCGTTGGATATTAGCGGCGGCAATTATTGTGGGGTGGGTGATTGGTAGTGGAACCAAAATTCCTGAAGCTGCGATCGCTGTCCTTTTTGCCTTTTTAGCAGGTGGTATCATTCTCAATGTCCTCAAAGAAGAACTACCGGAAGAACGTGAAAGTCGCTTCTGGGCTTTTGCCTTAGGTGCAGGTGCCTACACGGTACTCCTGATAGCACTCTAAACAGAGTGTGGTTAAAAGCACTTGTCGTACAGGCAAACAATTGAAAGAGCATTAGGACAAAATATAGGTACAGGAGAATTGATGAGTTGATTGGGTGCGACTTGGAGTTCTAAAGAGTATTCCAGCTAAGTAGCAAAAAAAGCTGGCTACTTTCTTCTGCAATTGGGTAGGACAATAGTATTTCAAGAATATGTAGTCTTAAATACTAAATTGAAATAATATTCATGCGTTTAAGGTCAGACTCTTCTTCGATTGGATATAGACGCTGGTGGCTGATAGTGCCGCTCTCATTAGTGGCGTTGCTTTTGGCTCACGGTATGGCGCTGATCTATCGGATTCAACCTGCTGTTTCTTTGTGGTTTCCTCCTTCTGGTGTGGCGATCGCATTGACACTTTGGTTCGGCACAATTGGCGTTGTCCTAACGGGTATCACATCAATCTTGATCGCCCCTGTATGGGGAAATGATGGCTGGACGCAGTTGGCTGGAGTAACTGACGCAACAGAACCCTTGGTTGCCTGGTTGCTTTATCGGTATTGCTTTTCCGGTTCGCTTTCTCTGTCTTGCCTCAGGGATGCCGTTGCTTTTATCTTGAGTGCGCCAGTCGCTGCCTGTGCTACCTCTGCCATTGTTGGGAGTTTCACCCTAGTGGCTGTGGGTAAAATGCCTGCATCAGACTTAACAACAAGCATCCCCCACTGGTGGCTAGGTAATGCAATCGGAACATTAGCGATCGCACCCACAGCCCTATTAGTATTGACCCCATGTTTACAAAACTGGGGCTGGTTATCCTCTAGAGAACAGGGTGTAAAAAGTAGAGAAGAATTTTGCCTCCACCTTGTACCCACCTTTTGGGCAGAAGTGGTTACGATTCTACTCTTCGTTGTCGCTACGGCAACGCTCATTGTCTCCAAGACTAATCAGGCAAACTTTGCCTTTCAACAGCTTTCCTTTTTGAGCTTTATACCCATCCTCTGGGCAGCTACCCGTTTTGGGGTGAAAGGTGGGATGCTAACCTCAAGCTTCTGCGTGTTGGTAACGCTCCTCGCCTACCTCCTTGCCTACCCCAACGCCATCTCATTGCCCAACTTTCCTGTACCAGCAGAAGTCTTGCACGTCCACAAGCTGAGCCTCTTGGTGCAGTGCGCTGTCAGTTTATTAGTGGGATGTGCAATTACAGAACGGGCAGCAACAATGGTGGTATTGGCAGTGGAACGGGTGCGATCGCAAGAACATCAAGCCCGCATTCAGCTTAGTGAGCAACTCATTCAACTCAACACTGAACTCACTGAAGCGAACAGCCGTTTGGAACAATCCAATCGAGATAAGGAAGACTTGCTAAGGCGAGAACAGATTGCCCGTGTAGATAGTGAGGCAGCACGAAAGGTAGCAGAAACCGCTAATCGGATGAAAGATGACTTTCTTGTTGTTCTCTCTCATGAACTCAGAACTCCTCTCAATCCTGTCTTGGGTTGGTCAAGGCTACTGCAAAGCCGTAAGTGTGATGAAGCAACGCTCAATAAAGCACTAGAAACGATTGAACGTAATGCTAAGTTGCTGATGCAATTGATTGAAGACTTGCTGGATGTTTCCGGTATTCTTCAAGGTCAGCTAAGCCTGAATGTCTCTCCTGTTGACCTAGTACCTATTATTGAAGCAGCGATTGAAACGGTGCATCTAGCGGCTGAGGCGAAGTCAATACAGATTCAGACTTTATTGCAGCCAAACGTGGGTCAAGTTTCGGGCGATCGCACCCGTCTACAGCAAGTCGTTTGGAACTTACTCTCGAATGCCGTTAAGTTTACTTCCCCTGGAGGTCGGGTGGACGTTCAACTCTTCTCCCTAGGCACACAGGCTCAAATTCGAGTCAGTGATACTGGTTCTGGAATTAGTAAGGATTTTTTGCCATTTGTCTTTGATTACTTTCGTCAAGCTGATAGCAGTACAACCAGAGTTTTTGGCGGATTGGGTTTAGGGTTAGCTATTGTTCATCGGTTGGTCGAATTACATGGTGGAACAGTTCAGGCAGAAAGCCCTGGAGCAGAGTTGGGGGCTACATTTACTGTGTCACTTCCCTTGATAAAAGCTGATAACAATACAAGTGAAAGTAAGCTGATGCTTGACCAAGAATTCTAGATTTGAATTTTCAATTAAACATACGAAATGCTCAAATACTTCTCTTTAAAGTAAAAAATGCTGTAAACAAATATTAAATAACTGTCTTTGAATAAAATTTATAATTTAAGTCTATGCTGCTTACTAAAGCTATTTTTCAAATTGTGTGTTCTAGAAATCTCTAAAGTGAGAGGTTAACCCGATGAATTATAAAGTCGTTGTACTCATCACTTTTTTTACCACAATCGGTTTTACGGTTCCCGGAACTGCTCAAATTCAAAACCGTTCGCAAGACTTTTTTGAGCAGGGATGGGAACAAATAGAAAGAGAAATTGAGATTCTTCGAGAAAAACCCCTTGAAGAAGAAGCAAACTCTCAATCTCCAGAATCAGAACCATTACTCGATGTTAAACCTTCTCCTGTCAACCAATCTGGAGAGCCGCTAGATGAAGAAGAAATTCCTACCACAGAATCCGAGAACACAGAAAATCTCAACAGTAATCAGAGTCAGCCAAAAACTTCTGAAGCTAAAAACCAATAACTAACTACTACTTCAAATGATTTTAGGCTTTGACCCAGGACGTGATAAGTGTGGTTTGGCAGTGATGGGGCGGGAGCAACAGTTACTCTACCATCAGGTTGTGCTATCACAAGATGCGATCGCAGCGATTCAGCAATTATGCCAACAGTTCGTAATTGAAACGATTGTGATGGGTGATCAAACTACGGCTAAAAGCTGGAAACAAAAAATTGTTGGCGAATTGGGGATATCTATACCGATTGTGTTAGTAGATGAGCGCTACAGCAGTTTAGAAGCACGCGATCGCTACTGGCAAATGTACCCCCCCAAAGGGATTGAACTCCTCATCCCTAAAGGATTACGGCAACCCCCTCGACCTGTCGATGATATTGTCGCCATCCTGCTCATTGAGCGCTACTTGGAGAAATTAGGAAGCAAAGATTAGGGATTAATGAAATTTTCAAAATACCTTTATCTCACTCTCCCCCCGCTTCCCCTACTTCCCCAACAAACAGAACTGATAGTTCAAAGTTCTGCCCGGATGGTAAAGGCATAGTCCCCTCCAGGCTCCAACTGGTAATCGAACCGCTCTAAAAATCGACCAAGTGGCTCCTGAATCAGGGCACGTCCGAGAGAAGGTCTGACGGATAACTGACCTCGCCGGAAACACCACTGAAACTGCCACGCATACTCGGCTGCTTGGACTTCCCCTTCAATCTTGCCGTGTTGCCAAGAGTGCTGAGTAATTCGGACATAGGCAGTGGTTTCCGGCAAATGCTTAGAAGTCACAATTGCAACAATTCTTATCTGTTCTAAAAACTTTAGATTAGCAAATTCGTCAAGATCTAAGTCAATCTAACTCCTTTTTTCTATCCTGGGTGAGACAACTCACCGTAATCAGTCGCCTTTTTGGTAAGCAATTAGTAAGACACCGATGTTAAAAAGCTTCTGGATTTGAGTAAGAGGGGGGTTTTGAGTCAGGAGAAAATAATCCTAGCAGAGGCCCCAGGATTGCTCCAAAAATAAAGCCACCCGCGTGTGCCCAATACGCTACGCCACCGCTCTCCATTCCGACATTAGCTGGTGCTTCTAGCATTGCAAGCCCATTGAAGGCTTGCTGTAAAAACCAAAACCCTAGGAAAAAGACTGCTGGTACCCGAATAGCCGTGAAAAAGAGAGGAATAAACGTTACCACCCTCACATTAGGGAACTTTAGGATATATGCCCCCATAACACCTGCGATCGCACCACTTGCTCCTAGCGAAGGAACCCCAGAATTAGCCGAAAAAAACCACTGGCTGAGGGCGGCTAAGACACCGCAAGTTAGGTAGAAGATCAAGTACTTGACGCTGCCGAGTTCCTCCTCAATGTTGTTGCCAAAAATCCACAGAAACAACATATTGAAACCCACATGAGTAAATCCGGCATGGAGGAATTGTGAGGTTATCAAGGTTAGCGGTTCTGGTACTGGCTGATTGATGGCAATGCCATCAAAACTCGCAGTCAGTTCCCTAGGAACAACAGCAAATAGGTGAAAGAATCCATCTAGCTGGGGAGGAACTAACGTTAGCTCATAGATAAAGACCAAGATATTTGCAGCAATCAAGGCATAAGTGACATAGGGAGTGATTTTTATGGGATTTTCATCACGAAGTGGAACCACAAGTCTCTTTCCTGTTTATTTAGAAAACTGGAAGAAACATAACTTAATTTGTTTGCCTCTGACTGCCAACTGTGGGTAGATTTCTGGTGATGCTCACTCAAAGCGTTCAGTATTCAGCTTTTAAGGAGTGCTCCGTCACTGAACTTGATCCCATTTCTAAAAAGACTTAGGTCGATCAGAAAATAACCCCAGTAATGGAGCCAGAAGTGCCCCAAACACAAATCCGCCTGCATGTGCCCAGTAGGCAATTCCTCCACTTTCCATGCCAACATTAGTCTGTACACCTAGACTGGCAATACCGTACAACGCTTGCTGTACAAACCAAAGCCCCAAGAAGAAAATCGCTGGGATATTAGGAAAGACAATAAAGGGACCCAAGAATACTAGAGTTCGGATTTGGGCATTGGGGAATCTAAGAATATAAGCACCCATCACCCCTGCGATCGCACCACTTGCACCTAAGGAAGGGATTCCTGATTGCATTGAGAAAAACCATTGAGCCAAAGCCGCCAGAATTCCGCAGGTAATGTAAAAAATAAAGTACTTGACGTGACCCAGTTTGTCCTCAATATTGTTACCAAAAATCCACAAAAACAACATATTCCCGGCAATATGCAAAAAACCACCATGGAGGAACTGGGACGTTATTAGTGTCAGTGGTTCTGGTATTGCTTGAGGCACAGAGATAGGGATGCCAGTAAAGCTTGCCGTTAACTCTCTAGGAACGACAGCATAAAGTTGAAAGAATTGCTCCAGTTGTTGCGGTGCCAACATGACTTGATGGATGAACACCACAATATTTACAGCAATCAGACCGTAGGTCACATAGGGAGTAAGGCGCGTTGGATTGTTATCGTCAATGGGAAACACAGCTGTTGTTCCTACCTATCCAAAACTGGAAAAACGTCCTAACTGGTTCTAATTTGTCTGCTTACTAGGATAGATTGACATCTAATGAACAAGAAGAATACAGAAGTTCAGAAGTTCAGGAGAATCCTAAACTTTGGACGAACTGAAGTTCTGGTGACCTGATATAAAGCAGGGGTCACAATCCCCCACTGAAATTCTTGAGAGTGGCTTTCTTTGAAGTGAGTTAGAATCCCCATCTCACTCATCCCAAGCTGAACTCCTGAACTCCTCCATTCTGAACTTCTTTCAACTGGGTCATGTGATGTTCTTTGTTCACTGAAGCTTATAATGAAAAACCCTTCTCTGTTCAGAGAAGGGTCAATTTTTGGCAAAAGATGGAATTGAAAAAATTTACCAGCCCTGCTCAAACTATTCTATAACATGGGCAACGAGATCATTGGTTTGCTTATCAACAACTCGTTAAGTGAGGCTAGCCAACTCAACGACAGAGATTAGCCTTCAACGATGATCTTACCTGCCATACCAGCGCCACGGTGAGGCTGGCAGTAGTAGGGGTATTCACCAGGAGTGGCATCTGCGGGGAAAGTCGTCTCGAAAGACTCACCAGGAGAGAACGTTAACTTCTCATGAGACAGCTTCTTCGCCAATGCTTTATCCCCACCAGGGACTTTAGTGTCATCAAAGACAGCATTGTGAGGAGGAACTTTGTTCATCTGCCACTTGACAGTGTCACCTGGCTTAACTGTCAAAGTCGCTGGTTCAAACTGAAGCAATCCCTTGTCGGTACCCATCTTAACCGTATAGGTTTCTGCGGCTGCGGGTGCTGCTGACAATGCAAAGCTAGCGACTACTAGGAGGATTGCAGACAGTAGCAAACCTAGCCTGCGTGGAATTGCGGCTTTAAATTTCATCATTTTCTCCGAAAATTCGTAATTGAATTCTTTATTAACATTTTAGGGCAACTCTTTACCTTTCTTACGTTTGTGAGAACCTTGCCCTAGTGGTTCATGAATGCTCCTCCACCTGCGTTTCGCGAGGTGGCGGTGTCTTGCAAGGTTTTATCCCTTGCGATAGGCAGCATTCTCGCCGTGTTGTGGGAACTTTTGCCCACAATCACCCCCAAGTCGTTTCCGCTGTGGGGCTTTTTTCAAAAATCTGATGTGCCCCATCCAGGCGCTTTTTGGGCGGCTCTAAGAACAAAGGCAGCTAACTTTTCTACTTGCTCCTGTGGCATCCAACTCTCTGGAACTTGGCGGCACCAAAAGCTGATATCACTACCATCGTAAGTCATTGGCTCTCTTAAAAAAGCGACTAAACCATTGATGTTATCGCGAGGTGGCGTAGCACCAGCCAGAGTATTTAAGGCAAGGGATACCGTTGGGTCTGGCAACGTTGCCCCACCAACATGACAATTCAAGCAGTGAGTCTCAAATAACTCTTTACCCGCAGACAGGTCTTCAGCCGAGAATGGCTTCGTCTGACCTTGCCCATCCAGAGCGAGAGCAACTGGCTCCGTTGCCTTTAGGTAGCGCCTGACGTAGGTGTCTACAGCCGCGTGAGCGGGTGTACTGACCATAAAGACGCTAAAAAAGGCAATTAAAGCGGCAAGTAGACAGGGAACGGAGAACAGTTGATGCCGTAATGAATGCAAATATTGAGTGATTTTGATGGCTCTGGTCAGCATTAATCCTTAGTCCTTAGTCATTGGTCATGAGTCCTCAGTCATTGATCATGAGTCATTAATCGTTCATCCTCGGTTCTTAGCTTGGCTTTTAGTTGACCAATGACTAGGGGATTGGGACTGTGACCAATGACTAATGACCAATAACCAATTCACATCATCCAGATGTTAGTTGTAGACCTTGCCGCCTCCCCACATTCTGCCGAGGATTTTCGGCTGAAGCAGAATATGACCTGCGATCGCTTCTAGGTCATCCTCAGTCAGATTTCTCATCTCAGGATAGATATCAGCGCTCTTGAGACTAGGGTGTAACTCAGAAATCTCAAGTTCCCCGTCATAAGTCGTAGGATTCTTCATGTAATCCACTAAGGCAGCAATGTTATCGCGCGGTGGCGTTGCCCCGGCAAGCACATTTGTATCTAGCCCTACGTTAGGGTCAGTTTTAGTTCTGCCTCCACCATGACATTGAGCACAGGTATCGTTAAAAAGGCGTTTGCCTTTCTGCACTTGCTCAAGCGTCAGGACAGTGGTGTCACCCGCTTCATTCAAAGGCATCGTGCGAATGTCGGTACTCAGTTCAACCGCTGATACACTCCCGACTGCAATTTGAAAGGCAAAGAATACAGTTGCCACAGCAAGCAAGATGAATCGCTTCATTCTTGGTTCTCCTTGGAAAATTTGGCTCATTCGTTTTGGATGCTAAAGCACAGCACCGACTCAATCACTGCAACTCCTCAGATTAAGAAGGCGATCGCAGCCAACCACTTAGCAGGGGTAATAAAGACGTATTAACGTGCGGAAGAACCACACACTGGCACTTTGGCTCATTCCCAAAGGTGCTGCCTACCATCAGGGGACTTTAATCCTTCCTCCGATAGTGTGGCTGAGCCTTGTCGTTCGGACAAAATTTTAGAAATAATGGCCTTGGCATCCTCCAGGATCAGATTGGTTTCTTGCGTTTTGTAAGCAATTGCCAACTGTTCGTGTAAATAGCACACCTGTGCAACTGGAAGATCATATTCTGCGGCAATATCCGCAATCGATAGGTCTGCAAACCCCATAAGTCTTGGCTGGCTAAGATTGAGATCGAGTCACTCTAATATGAATATGATGCCACTCTTACGACCCCTTTCCCTATATCAAAAACTGGGTTGGGATCAATCAGAACCTCTAACACTCAAGTGCATTGCTTCTGGGATCGGAGCCACTAGGGGTGTCACTGGAAGAGGTTGATGAAGGCGAATGAGTTGGGCAAGAGTTCTTTTTAACTGAGTACGGGGTACGATCGCATCAACAAAGCCGTGCTGTAGCAGATATTCAGACGTTTGAAAATCGTCAGGGAGCTTTTCTCTGAGGGTTTGTTCAATCACTCGCCGTCCTGCAAAACCAATGGTTGCCTTTGGTTCTGCCAGAATGATGTCTCCAAGCATGGCAAAGCTTGCTGTGACACCGCCCGTTGTCGGATGTGTGAGAATCGGGATGTAAAGCAAGCTTGCTTCACGATGACGCTGTAGTGCCCCGGAGATTTTCGCCATCTGCATCAGACTCAACATCCCCTCCTGCATCCTTGCCCCACCAGAAGCGCAAGCAATGATGACAGGTAGCCGTCTTAGTGTGGCTTGTTCAATCACACGGGTGAGTTTTTCTCCAACCACAGAACCCATGCTACCGCCCATAAAGCGGAAGTCCATGACCCCCAAAGCCACTGGCAAATTATCTAGCTGACCTGTACCTGTTTGAACGGCATCTACTAAATGTGTTTTTTCTTGGGTTTCTCGTAAACGATCGCTATACTGTTTGCGATCGCGAAATTTCAAAGGGTCAGTTGGATGCAGATGCTCATCAATAGGAACCCAGGTGTTGGCATCAATGAGCTGACGGATACGTTCGTCACTAAACACCCGCATATGATAGTCACACTCTAGGCAGACCATTTGGTTCGCTTGCAGGTCTTTGGTATACGCCATAACTCCGCAAGCCTGACACTTTGTCCACAGCCCATCAGCAATCTCACGTTCTTGTCGTTGTTGACTGCTCGGTTCTGGCTTTCGTCGATTTGCAAACCAATCGAATAGAGACATGAAAATTTTTTATCCTTAATTGTTATCTGATGCTCCTGCTTGCTCCTCCTCTGGAGAACTCAGTAGGAGTAAAGCCGTCCATTGGTCATGTGAGAGAACTTGCAAAGCAGCAGGACTACACGCACCGAAATAAGAAGCTATCCCCGCGTCAACAATCCGACTGGGGATGTCATGCGCCGCTAGCACCTGCTGCATCAGCTCGGCTTCCCAACGGGCATTCGTTGTTTTCAGCGTTATCCAGGACACAGGTTAATCTTATCAAGTCAAGACGGTTGTTTTTGGGTAAATCATACAGGGAATTGGGAGTTGGGGATTGGGAATTGGGGATTAGGAGAGGATTTATATTAGGTAATCTTAAGGCGGGGAGGGGGTATAAGAATTGTCCAGACTGATCGTTTTGTTCTTAATTACCAGTTCCCTATTACTCGTCCCAATCGTTCGTTAGCTAAAAGGGAAAAATAGCCGTAGGTAGGTTGATAAAATCGCCTCTCCCCAGAAAACCGACAAGGCTGCTCCTAAGGCGAGAAACGGACCAAAGGGCATTGGTTGCCTACGATCTAGCCAACCGAGAGCGATCGCACCTCCACCAGCGAAAGCACCAACAGCACAGGCAATAAATCCCCCCAACAGCAGATATTTCCATCCCAGCCAAGCTCCCATCATTGCCGCTAATTTTGCATCTCCCCCACCCATCGCCGCTTGCCCAAAGATCATTGAGCCAACAACGGTAATAATGTCAAACAGCCAAATCCCAAGCACAGCACCGATAATGCCCACCATTAACTGCTTGAATCCGTCTGGCAGTTGAGACGCTTGTAAAAAACCAGCAGTTCCTTGGAATACTAAACCCGCTACCAATCCAGACTGCGTTAATGAGTTTGGTAGGGTCATCGTATCCAGGTCAATCAGAGAGAGTGCGAGTAACCAGCTCAAAAAAGCCCAATAGCCTAACGTTTCAACCCCAAAGCCATACATCCAGAAAACCAACACATACAGCACACCCGTTATCCCTTCTACCACGGGATATCGCGACGGAATCCGGCTTCGGCAGTGACGGCAGCGCCCTTTCAACAAAAACCAACCCAATACTGGAATATTCTCGCGTTTTCCCAGCTTATGTAAGCACTGGGGACAGCGAGATGGAGGCCAGAGAATCGATAGATTAGCTGGCAGTCGATAAACTACAACATTTAGGAAGCTACCAATCGAGGCACCTACAGCAAAAACAATCAAAGAAGTCAGACTAATAACCAGAGCTTCCATGTTATGTAGCAATCCTTAACTTTAGTTGCTAATTGTCTGCTGTTAATTATTGGTGAACAACCAATCACGAACAACAAACAACCAATAACTAATAAATTTCCGCCTCAAGCTGACTAAAAGGCACAAAAGATTCCTGCGGTAAAAGAATAACTTTACTTCTAAAAATAAGCTTGCCTCGATGGGTATAGCGGTCAATAGCTACACCATAAGGACGCTGTGTGAGTTCTGGATGAACTTCATAATAAGTACGGTAAATCTGTCGGGCTGCTCTTAAGAGAGCCGGATCTAGCAGCATCGGTAAATCCATCCGATCTGCGTAACTTCCTTGCGCTTGCTGTGACGTGTACACCACCCACCTACCCCTCTACCCCTATTGTTTATGCTCGACTTTAATCCACTAGCGCCATTACAGCAAGAGGCGCCGGAGCGTAAAAAATTGCTTTAATCGTACAAAAATTAACTACGCTCTAGTGCGCGAATTAAGGAATCTCCCATTGCGCGACAGCCCAATAGGTTCATTCCTTCCGACATGATGTCCCCGGTGCGATCGCCTGAGTCCAACACCTGTAGCACTGCCTGCTCAATCCGTTGGGCTGCTGTAGGCTGATTTAAGCCATAGCGTAGCATCATTGCGGCACTTAATACCTGAGCCAAGGGATTAGCTTTATCCTGACCCGCAATGTCAGGTGCTGAGCCGTGGACAGGTTCAAAGACACCAGGATTTTTGTCCCCTAAACTCGCAGAGGGTAACATCCCAATGCTGCCAGTAAGCATCGCGGCTGCATCGGAGAGAATGTCTCCGAACAGATTGCCAGTGACAATTGTGTCAAACTGCTTCGGTGCCCTGAGTAGCTGCATAGCCGCATTATCAACATACAGGTGAGATAGCTCAACATCAGGATACTCAGAGGCTAGCTGCGTAATGCGATCGCGCCACAACTGCGACACCTCCAGCACATTCGCTTTATCCACCGAGCAAAGTCTTTTGCCCCGTTTCTGTGCCGTCTCAAATGCTACCCGTCCAATTCGGTCAATCTCGGCTTCTGTATAAGCCATCGTATTGACTCCGCGTTTCTCACCTGTTTCCGTGGTGAAGACACCCCTAGGCTGACCAAAGTAGATACCACCCGTGAGTTCTCGCACCACCATAATATCAACGCCCTCAACCACTTCCCGTTTCAAGCTTGAGGCATCAATTAGTTGGGGTAATATTGTTGCGGGTCGGAGATTGGCGAATAAACTAAGACCAGCTCTTAAACCCAAGAGTCCCGTTTCTGGGCGTAAATGGCGAGGTAAAGAATCCCACTTATAACCACCAATTGCCGCTAGCAATACCGCATCACTGTTACGGCACATTTCCAGAGTGTCAGCGGGCAGTGGTTCACCTACTGCATCAATCGCTGCACCCCCGATTAGGGCTTCTTGAAACTCAAACCGTAAGTCTAGCTGCTCACCTACGACTTTTAAAACATCGACCGCTACTGCCATGATTTCCGGACCAATACCATCGCCGGGGAGTAGGGTAATGCGGTAAGAGTGGGTCATTGTACGTTTTGCTAAGTTGACTATTTAAACGGTGGCGGAAATTTTTGCCGATTAAATATCATACCTAGCAAACGTGCAGATGGAATCGTTGTTTAACTTGATTGCAGGTCAGTACAACAATGAGCTGCCTCGCTCTGGCTGAGTGTTGGAAGCGTTGTACTTTCAGGGAAGTTCTTCTTATTTGTACCCTGTGAGGACTCTAGAGTAGGAAGACGGCTTTGTAAAGATGCGATCGCCTGACCCTGTTGATCGACTAATTTTGGAATAATCTTAAATTTACCTAGCACTTTCTCCACCCTAGCCATACGGCTCTCCACCGTCGTTATCGTCTGGCTAAATTGACTGAGTTCTCCTGATAGAGGTTCAACACTCCCCAGTAAGCTTTCTACCTCAGCCATACGACTCTCTACTGCCGTTACTGTTTGGCTCACTTGGCTGATTTGTCCTGCTAGAGGTTCAACACTCCCTAGTAAGCGTTCTACCTCAGCCATATGGCTCTCTAGCGTCGTTACCGTCTGGCTCAATTCGCTGATTTGTCCTGCTAGAGGTTCAACCGACTCTGGTAAGGTTTCTACCTGAGCAATACGGCTTTCTAGAGTCGTTACTATCTGGCTCAATTGACTGATTCTCCCTACCAGAGGTTCAACGTTCCCCATTAAGTTTTCTACTTTACTTATACGACTCTCTAGCGCCGTCATTACCTGAGTGAATTGCTCTATGGGTTGAGTTGAACTTCTATCGGCTTCCAAGAATCTCTCTATAGCACCTAGGCGGCTCTCTAGGGCAGCCATGGCTTCATTTCGCTGGTACGATTGGTCGATTAAACTACTAACTTTTGGCAACAATTCTTCCAGACCCACCAGGCGGTTCCCTACAGGGTCTTGCACAGGAGCAGATTGGGGAGCAACTTCAGAGGTTTTCTTTGACTCTAAGCCCTGCTTTACCATAGTGATGAGCCAATAGGCTGTGGCGGTGATCACTTCTTCTACTATGACTTGCAGCACACTAGAAAAACCCTGCTTATTTGACTGGTTTTTGGTGTTTGGCTCGTTTGGAGATTGTTGATTTGGCTCGTTTGGAGATTGTTCAGGATTTTGGGATTTTTCCATACCGAAAAGCTTATGTAACCAAGCCATAATTGTTCACCCAAAGAATTAGAAAAAGTATTACGTCGAGCCTAGTTATAGTTAATAGTTAATTATCAATTAGTTGCATCAATCTCTGGAGAGAAGATAAGCACTAGCCTTTTTCTTAGTTTCCTGAGTAGCGCCTATAGCCTATAAAACATAACCGCCAACGCACTCGTCGGCGGCTCACGATGTCAATGAAAATTTACTTACAGATAGGAGAACACCAGTTCACAGGAATTAAGTAGCTCAAAAATTTTAAGCTGTTTCACCAGTACTTCCTAACGTTCCAGCATTTACACGGACAGTTGGCTCACCCGATTGATCGTCATCCACTGGGACTAAAATATATGTTCTTTGCTTCTCAGATAGCTTGGCATCTTGATTAGCAGATTGCTTGACATCCTCAGCTACATTCTTAAGCGTGTCCACTGTACCTTTTACACTATCATTCACATCCTTGGATGTCCCTTTGACAACATCCACTGTCCCTTTGACAACATCCACTGTCCCTTTGACAGTGTCGTTGACATTCTCTGCTGTGTTCTTAACAGTGTTCCCTACATCCCTGACCGTGTCGTTAACACCGTTAGCGACACTCTGAGTAGAGTTCCCTACATCTTGTACAGTCTCATTAACACCTTCCGCTGCTCTCTTAACTGCGTTCCCTACACCTTTTACAGTTTGGTTGACCCTTTCGGCTGTTCCCTTGGTAGCTAAAGCCCCAGCTACTGCACCCAAAGTTGCACCAATGAGCGCTCCAATCGCTATTTTAGTTAATCCAATACCCTTAGCAGTCCCTTCTGAATAATTATCAGATTGAGATTGATACGGAATCTGCTCAACCGTAATCTCGTCCTCTGTATCCAAAACCTGGTTTTTCTCACTCATAATAATCTTCTGTTTGGTGCCAAAAATTTAGGGATTGTTTAGTAATACGACCAAAAAGCGGCAATTAGACCTTGCTTTCTCTCCTTGCAAGAGGAGCTAATCAAAAAGTTTAGGTCAGATAATTTGCTAATTATTGCTTTTGAAGGTAGTCATAAAGCTGTAGGGATACGATCGCATCCTTCAAGCCTTGGAAAGGCTGTTTGCCCTTAGAGCTTTATGACTACCTTATTTACATTTGTCTTGGCTATAAGCCAAGGGATGTATTACTGAAAGAGTGAGCATTTCTCACAGTGTATTGCTTTCATCGGTAAGCTTAAAACCTTAGTACTCAAGCTTTGAGTGTGCCGACAGATTTTATTAGCTGCAATATGAAGACTAAAATCTTCACACGCCATAATTAAAGTCTGAGTCACTAGTTTCTTTGGATATTTCCATGTCAGTAGTCTGCCCTTCAGTGAAGTCTGCTGCACCAGGCTCTACATCCATGTCTTGATCGATGATCAGTCGCTCTTTTTCCCTTGGAATTATTATGTCGGTTGTCTGAGGTTCGGTGTACTGCATATAGCTAGTCTGACCAGTAGTGGTTTGGCTTGTACCTCCAACTGACTGCTTGGCATCCTCAGCTGTATCCTTAACGGCATCGGCTGCACCTACTGCGGACTGCTTGGCATTCTCGGCTGTGTCCTTGACGGCATCGGCTGCACCTACTACCGATTGACTGACACTGTTCTTGACGGCATCGGTTGCACTTACTGCCGATTGCTTAACATTATTAGCTGTATCTTTGACGGCATCCAACGTACCTTGTACAACTGGCTTGAGACTTTCAGTTGTACCCGTTACTACGTCCGATGTAGTACCAACTACAGCTTGACCAACACCTTCACCTACACTTTTTACTGCGTCGCCTACACCTTTGGCTGTCTGGTTAAGTCCTCCACTTATAGTTTTTAACGCTTGCCCCACACCTTGTGCAGCGTGGTTAAAACCGTTAGTAGCTTTCTTCCCAGTCAAAGCACCAGCTAATGTACCCAACGTAGCACCAACAAGTCCGCCTACAAGTAGTCTCGCTAAGGTAGGATTCATTCCCTTTATCCCCATGCCTACTGAGGAAGCATTGGATTGAGACATAGTGGTAGGCTGATTTTCTTCTGTCATTAACCTATTGCCTGTGCTTGTGCCTGTTGTAGTAGGCTGATTTTCTTCTGTCACTAACCTACTGCCTGTGCTTGTGCCTGTTGTAGGAGTATTGGATTGACTCGTCACAAGGCGGTCAATACTGTCGTCAGGCTTATTCCAAGTCGGCTGGTTCTCATTTACCATAGATGTCTCCTTTGTACCAAGATTGCTTAACAGACCAAGACGGCTCAACGCCTATCTGGGCTAGATTGATTGTTATCTAAGGTCAATTTAACGTTCACGGCTAAGGACTTAACTGATCTAAGGGCTGACCTAGCAGAAAACACCGTCCGTCCCTGGTTGTAGATGTCACAAGGCTTTGAAACCAAAATCGAGTAACACAGTTTACAAAATTTGTTTAAGTTTCTCAAAAGCTCCTATCAGATGTTGTAGCTAAAGCTAGGATTCCGTTCATTAGACCTCTTGCAAAAGTCGATTTTTGCCCCCTAGCCCCCAATTCTGCGGAGAACTTGAATTTAAAGTCTCCCAAAAGGGGGATGCGAAGGGGCATTGCAGGATTTATGCAAAAGGTCTATTAAGACTGACACTTACAAGCTGCTCTTTTTAGCTAGAGCAGGTACACACGGAAAGCTGCTTTCAGCTTTAGGCATTAACCAATTGTCTCGCCCCAAAAACACTCATGGCAAAAGAACTGGCAATTTCTACTCACGGACTCACTAAGCAGTTTGATCGTCATATCGCTGTCAATGACGTTGATTTACAGGTAGAGGCGGGTACCGTTTACGGATTGATTGGCCCAAACGGTGCAGGTAAAACCTCTTTAATTCGGATGTTGGCAGCAGCGGAGGAACCAACAACAGGCGAAATTTATATTAATGGCGATCGCCTTTTACGGGATGATAGCAATCCAACCCTGAAGCGGCGCTTGGGTTATCTCCCTGATGACTACCCACTTTATGATGACTTAACCGTCTGGGACTACCTGGATTATTTTGGGCGACTCTACTGCTTACGGCACAAGCAACGCCGCCAACGCCTACACGAAGTCTTGGAACTGGTACAACTCACGAATAAGCGCAACAGCATGATTTCTACTCTCTCACGAGGGATGAAACAGCGCCTTAGCCTTGCTCGCACGATTATTCATGAGCCAATTCTGCTGCTGTTGGACGAACCCGTGTCTGGACTTGACCCGATCGCACGGATGCAGTTTCGTGAAATTATTAAGACGTTGCAGGAAGCGGGGATGACGATTTTGATTTCGTCACACGTCCTCAGCGATTTAGCTGAACTCTGTACGGCTGTCGGCATTATGGAACTCGGCTATTTAGTAGAAAGTGCCTCGTTAGATGAGTTGTATCAGCGTCTCGGTCGTCAGCAAATTTTCTTGTCAGCACTGGGTAAGCTAGATGCTCTACAAGCGGAACTCAAAAAGAATCCCTTAGTCGAAAACTGTGAGAGATTACCAGAAGCGGGACGGGTGCGAATTGACTTTAAAGGAGAGAAAGAGGATTGTGCTAGATTATTGCGATCGCTCATTTCTGCTGGGATTCCTCTAACAGAGTTCCATTGCACCCAGGAAGACTTGGAAACAATTTTTCTCAAGCTGGGTCATCAGCAGGCATCTTGATGTATTGGATCAGGCAACCTTACCTGCTCAAAATTTTGAGTTATGCCCGGAACCGTAAGCGTGTCCTCTCGTGATTTTGAGGCAACTCCTAACTTATTCAGGTTCAAAGCTAGTATCGCTTCTACATACGGAGACTAAAAATACATGGTTGTGAATTTTGTTAACCAAGTGGGTGAGTGGAATCCCCAATGGTTTAGAGAACTCAAAGGACGGCTCAAGCCTCGCAACATCCTGATTGCCGTTACCATCTCACTCTTGGGTCAACTACTATTGCTGATGGTGTTCTCAGCTCAGCTACCCGTTGCTAATGGTAAAAATGTAGTTCAAAACCGCTTCTGCACTAACGTCGTACGAGAGTATGCTGCTCCTACCTGCGTTGCTGACGGTTTGGGTGGTTTTGTGATTAACTGGTCGCTGTGGTGGACAGACGTATTTGCCTCACTAAGTATCACCGCTATCTTTGCCTTACTAGTGGTCGGCACTTATATGCTAATCAGTGACCTCTCGAAAGAAGAACAACGAGGTACGCTGAACTTTCTGCGTCTTGCCCCTCAGTCTAGTCGCAGCATCTTAACAGGCAAGCTTCTGGGAGTACCGATTCTGCTCTATTTGGTGAGTGGTTTAGCTTTGCCGTTACATTTTGTCGCTGGGTTGTTGGGTCAAATTCCTCTCACTCAGGTTTTGGCATTTTACGGTGTCCTGGCGGCTAGTTGCTTGTTGTTTTACAGTGCAGCCCTGCTATTTGGTTTAGTGGGTACCTGGTTAGGAGGTTTCCAAGCTTGGTTAGGTAGTGGTGTCTTGCTGCTGTTCGTGTTCGGCATGGCTAGGGTTGGTGGCAATGTCGTCATACACAACCCATTAGACTGGCTGAATCTATTTAATCCCACAATATTGGTACCGTACCTGATTGATTCCTATTCTCTAGATGCTGCTAATAGCTCCCCTACTGGAGGGTTCAGAGAACTACAGATGTTTCATCTGCCAATTGGGGCGAGTTTTTGGAGTCTGGCAGCTTGTATGGTACTCAACTACGGGTTGTGGACGTTCTGGGTGTGGCAAGGGCTTAAACGTTGCTTCCATAACCCCAGCGCTACTCTTTTGGGTAAACAACAAAGCTACTGGCTGACGGCTTGCTTTGAAGTCGTGCTGCTTGGATTTGCTCTGAATCCTCAAATTTCAGAATGGAGACCACTTTCAAAAGGTCTATTTGATAATTATCAAATGGTGCTGGTATTCAACCTGCTGCTGTTTTTAGGTCTAATTGCAGCGCTAAGTCCACACCGTCAAGCGATGCAGGATTGGGCACGTTACCGTCATCAAAAGCGTTCTTCCCGCAAAGGAGGCATTGTTGCTGATTTAGTTTGGGGTGAAAAAAGCCCTGCTATCTTTGCTGTGATGTTGAACTTATTGATCGCTTCTGTAAGTTTGCTTGCTTGGATGGCGCTATGGCCGATTAATGAGTACAAGACTTTCGCAATTTGGGGGCTGCTGGTAACAGTAACTCTAATCTCCGTCTACGCTGCCGTTGCTCAAATCATGCTGTTCATGAAAACATCGAAGCGGGCACCTTTAGCCGCGACAAGCGTAGCTAGCTTAATTGTCTTACCACCAATAGTTTTGAGCATACTATCAATGACACCAACCACAAACCCTGGCTTGTGGATGTTTTCCGCTGTCCCTTGGATCGGTTTGGAGACTGTTAGTGGAATCAGTGTCTTTCTGGCCGTCATCGGGCAGTCGCTAATGCTGGGGCTTTTGAGTCTACAGCTAACGCGACAGCTACGAGAAGCGGGTGAGTCTACAACGAAAGCCTTGCTCTCCGGACGTTCTCCACTGGCACTTAAGTAAAAAGAGTGTGTGCGTTCCAGGTAACTCTTCTTGCTCTTGGTAACTTGATATCTAACCTCCTACCGCCCATTTTGAGCTATGGGCGGTTTTTTATATAGCAGTAGCCACGAATGTTAGTCTCTTCCTAATTCCACATCATCAGAACGTGAAACTGTATAGAACCCATTTGACATCTTTTGCTGGGGTGCTTGGCTTTGAAGTAAGCCGTTACTTTGCGATCAATGATAGAGCCTGCTTAACAAGACTGTTTTTTGCAAGAACAGGGATAAAACCAGGTGACTTCTCTTCGGCATGGACATCCCAAGGAATCCGCCGCCGCCGCGACCCGTGGTGACTAAACCTCTCTTGTGGTGACTAGCATTTGACCGGAAGGGCGATCGCGGCCGCGAAGCTCCCGACGACTGTCTTCAGGACAGTCCTGTTTGTCCTGGACAACTGGCTCAAGGATTGGAGATCGCTTCCTGACCCCTTGAAAATGACCTACAAGCAATTGACCTTGGTGTTCCTGCCTACCCCTTCCCGTGGCTCTCGTAGGTTGCTAGAACAGAATCCGGAAACTTCTCAACGTCTCCCTCTATCAGGTTTCTGCGATGCGATCTGAAGAGCAGCAACGCTTCGCGATCGCTTTCAGCCTCTACTCATCCCTACTCAATCTTCCAATTAGGCGTTAAACCCGAAGTAACTTGGCTATACATTTGCAAGACCGATGCAGAAATACGTCCTGAGAGTTTTGCGATCGCCCATAGCGCTCTTGTAAAATCATTTTCAATTGTTGAGAATTCGCCCAGGAAAAAGTTTATGGCAGATATGTCCGGTCAAGACCCCTCGGAAATCATAATGGCAACAGTTGATGAAGAACGAAAAGGCGCAACTTTCAGCGGTACGGTCCTCCTTGGTATAGATCCTGAGGGTGGGGAAGCCGTTTCCTTTAGAGACTTTTTAATTGAAGATTATAAAGGCGAACTTACCGCTTATCTGGCAACAGATGGCGATATAACGAAAAGCATTGATTTAGGCGAACTCGATCATAAAAGCCCCAGTTTTAGGCTGCCAATTCCGCTGGGAACGGATACATCACCCTACAATACAGTCGTGTTGAGCGACAAAAAAAGCAAGAAAAAAATCCTGACGATCAATCTATAAAATTTGTAACTTAGCTCGTAGTTCAGCCAAATTCGATTGCCCTCTTGTATAGAACCCATTTGACATCTTTTGCTGGGGTGCTTGGCTTTGAAGTAAGCCGTTACTTTGCGATCAATGATAGAGCTTGCTTAACAAGACTGTTTTTTGCAAGAACAGGGATAAAACCAGCTAGCTGCAAGGCTTTTAGTTTCAGGAATAGCTCTCAAATGGGTTCTATAGAAGGTTGCGGCTGTTTTAGAGCACGATCGCCTTCAATCCTTTTAGAAGTTATTCCTCAAGTATTGCCTATTTTTCAGATTAGCCATAGGAATTTATCTTCCGGCACAACATACTGTTTGCACCTCTCTACCTTTAGGTAAATCATAAGGGCGATCGCATAATTCAAGAACGTGAGAGAGCTTAGCGAATCCAGCGCTAATATCAAACAAGGAGAAATTCAATGAGTGAAAAAAGGCAGTATCAAGAATTAAGCTAAGCTGGCAACAATACTTTTCATGAGCGCTCCCTAATCCACTCCTTTCTCGCAGTTGCTCTCTTGCCTTAAAAACTTTTTGTAACCAAACGAGTTTTTGCAGCATCAACTCTAAAGCCACTCCAGATACACTCAATCCAGTCATTTCTTGCATCGGTAGTGGCACATTTTGGTCAAATTTAAATAGAGCATCGTTCGCTTGAAATAAAGGACATAGTTCTTGCACAACTTGCATTTGAAATAGGTGTTCGAGTTGTGCCATTTGCAGGACACCTTGATTTTTTAGATATAAACCTAGTGGTTGATTGGGAGGAGAAAACTGAGCTAGTTTAGTAACGGCTCGGTTACTCACCCACTGGTATTGAGTAATCAGTGAAACTAATCCGTTGTGATTTAACTGGTTAGCTGCTGCAACAAGGTTCCCTTGAGATACCCAGATGTAATGAAATGATATCAGTGTCGTTGGGGATTCCGGCAAGGTACGAAGTGTTAGTAAACCCGTTTTCTTCCCGTTCTCAAGAAACTGAAAAATTTCTTGTAAGGAAAAGTCTGAGAGTGAACCTGTAATTGACATAGTGATACTTTCGTCTTGAAATTGTTGCGTAAGTCTCAAGCTACAGAGTGTCTTCTTGGCGCGAAATTGGGAAGTGGGAGAAGCAGGAATAAATAGTTTAAGTAGATGTAAAGCTTGTAGGCTTTTAGCCTTATATAAGACGAAGGTTGGCTAAAGCCACAGTTACAGGCAATTGGAGGCTTGAGTTGGAAGTGGTAAGGAAAAAGCGATCGCTTTTCCTCTAACCAATTCAAAATTTACCAAAAGCATTATCTCATTGAGCAACGCCTTGCAAGGATTTGCTACAGAATGTTTGCATAATGAGAGTGAAGAGTAGCTATAAGCAGTTTCCTAGAGAGATGAGGTACAGCGGGAGGTGTGTGAAACAAGAGCAGAGCTAGGAAAACCAAAAAGCTGATAGCTGATAGCTGACGGCTTTCTGCTATAAATTTAGTAAGCTATTTTGCTACCAGTTGTTCTTTCATCGTGTTTAAGTCAATCTGGAACTTCTGAGAAATCTTTTCGATGATCTTTGCTTCTTCTGGTGTCGTCGTCCCATCCTGTTGAACAACTCGCTCACATTGGGCTAAGAGTGGCATGGCAAAATCACGGTTGAGTTGAGCAAGAAGTTGATCCAATGGTGGCGGAGATTTGATGTTCGCTTTAATCACCGCTAATGAGGCAGGACTAATGTTCAGTGCTTCTAATTCTGGCAAAATGTCTTCCCAGGATTTTTCTGGATTCTCAGCACAGATGACATGAACCAAAATCTGATCCATGATGATTTGCTGTGCGATCGCACCTTTTAAGTAGTCTTGACTCGCCTCCTTGGAAGCGGCTAAGGTTTCCTCTGTCGCTTCTGAATTCAGCCTCGCTTCATAAAAGCGGCAAGCCGCATAACCTACTGTATATAGCATCACTGCATTGGAACTTGCCCCAATCACCGCACCAGCTACAGGCGTATTTTGCAATAACTCTAAACCTACCTTTATCAGCCTGTTTCCACCCAGAGCTAGACCAAAAACCGTTAAGACTTCACCTTTACGTGCTGGGTCGCGAATGTCAAGCCCATAAGCGGCTGCAATTTGATACACCATTTCCGCCTGTAGTGCAGAGGTTGCGGTTAAATCAACAACAAACAATGCAGCGGCTGCCCCTGGTACCAAACTCGTGAACAATCCGCTACTCCCGGCATAAATCGCTTTCTCCACCATAAAGCGGTGTGCGAGTTGTCGTGGCGTTTCATTGGGATACTTTTGCTTTATCTTCTTAACCGCTGTCTCCGCTTTCACCAAATCAACCTGATCGACGACTTTTCGCAGAATCGGAGTACCCGCGACAAATTCTGTGATTTGGCTGAGGACTTGGTAACTGTGCTTTGCTGCACTTCCGCCAACTCCTACTGCTGTTTTGACAGCGGCTTTACCTGCTTGGGACGCATTATTGCCAATTGCCCCACCAACACCTGCGATCGCACCTCCTACTCCCGATGCTGTCTCCACTACCGCTTTTCCGGTGTGAAAGACAGTATCACTGACTGCCTTACCTACGCCAGTCGCGGTATCGACCAATACTTTGCCTGTCCCTAACGTTGTATTACCAACAACCTCACCTACACCTGCGGCTGTCTCCACCACTACTTTCCCCGCCTGAGATGTGGTGTGGCTAATAGATTCACCAATCCCGCCAATCATTTTGGCAAAGGAGAAAAATGAAAATGGTTCTTCTGTTGAAGATTTACCCTTATTCAGCGTCGCTGAGACATCAACCACTACAAAAGTTTGATGCCAATCGGGAATATCATCACCCGGTTGACGCCCATACACATTCACTGTCTCGACTCGTTCCAGTTGTAAGCGGGTAATTACATCACGGATCAGGGCGACTGTCTCCTTTTTATTGGGAGTTTCGACGGCTTCAATGATGATATTCAAGCCATCATTTTTGATAGCCGCTTTCGCCGTCGCGCCTTTAGGTTCAAAAGAGCGATTGAGTAAAGTTGCGATCGCGTTAGTATCTCCTCGTTTAGCAAGTTCCTCAAGAGTAGGCTGTGACATAGTGCGTAATGCGGGAGCAGTGAGGGGTAAGTCCGTATTAGTTGGAAACAAACTACACTATTAGCTCTCTTAAATTGCTCTCTCCACAGGAACAATTTTGTTCTGGAGACCTTTGCACTTCACTAAAGGTCTTAGTGGGACTTAGACACAAACTGAGACAAGTTGTTGAGCGATCGCATTTTCTACGTTGATGGGAGGATGCGATCGCTTTTTTCTTTAACTACTCTTTTTAGAGTACAGTTAAATACACAAATTATATTAAGTAATATTAAATAGATTAAAAACTATACGGCGACTAAGGTTGTAATCGTTTGTCTGCTCTTGGTATTTTTTTTTACTAGGCAACTCAGTACACAACCCAAATCTCAAGTCTTATCCTTTAATTAAACTCCTTTTAAGGTTCAAAATGCGTATGCCTATGTATGATAGATGTCACCGTATTTTTATTGCTCAGAGTTGAGTAGCTCAACACAATCCTTAGAAAATAGTTTATAATTCTTAATAGACACACAAAACTAGGTTAATTACATGCCTGATATTGTTGATACTGCTGTTAATGCTGGTTCATTCAGCACCCTAGTTGCTGCTGTCAAAGCTGCTGGTTTAGTAGACACCCTCAAAGGTACTGGTCCTTTCACCGTATTTGCGCCCACTGATGAAGCGTTTGCAAAGCTTCCTGATGGCACAGTAGATGCCTTGCTCAAGGACATTCCAAAACTTAAGAAAATCCTGACCTATCACGTTGTTTCAGGTAAGGTAATGGCGGCAGACGTGGTGAAGCTGAAGTCAGCTACTACGGTTGAAGGTTCAGATGTGAAAATTGACGCTTCCAACGGTGTCAAGGTGAATGATTCTACAGTTACAACGCCGGATGTTGCTACTGATAACGGCGTTATTCACATCATTGACACAGTGTTGCTTCCTGCATAAGCAAACACTTAAATAGAACACTATCTGTGGGGCAGCAACTGCATATAGTTGCTGCCCCATAGTTGTCTAGTTACATGAGCTTTCTCACTTCTCAGACATCCTCTGAGGAAATTAAACGCTTAATGAAGCCGTACTCTCAACTCACCGTTATTTCTTACATCATCGGTCCTACCTTGATCGTAGTGAGCCATGTTGGTGCACTACTCGTGATTTTCACTGGCTTATCCTGGGGGGCGATCGCTTGGGCAGTGTTACTATATGTCATCCGAATGTTTGCCATTACTAGCATTTACCACCGGTTGCTGACACATAGAAGCTATCAAGCTTCAGCGCTAGTGCTATGGATTGGTAGCATCGTCGCTGCCGCCGCTGGACAAATGGGACCCAGTTGGTGGAAAGCTCATCATACAAAGCATCATCAATTTGCCGACCAGGAACACGACCCGCATTCGCCGTATCGACCGTTTAAAGGGATCAAAGGCTTTTGGTGGTCTCAAGCTGGATGGCTGTTATCCTCACACTTTTTACCCGCAAAGTTGCCCGCTGATGTTGAAAATGATGTCGTTTTGAGGATGGTTGATCGATTGCACTTCATTCCCACCATTGCGCTGGGTGCAATCTCCTACCTTATGGGTGGAGTAGACTATCTCAGTGCTTTTTTCCTCAGCACAACCCTGCTCTTTCACGGGGTCGCAACGGTTAACTCACTGACCCACACCGTTGGTGAACAACCGTTTAGCACTAATGATTATAGTCGAAACAACTGGTTCGTTGCAGTTCTGACTTTGGGTGAAGGCTGGCATAATCTGCATCATGCATTTCAATCATCAGCCCGACACGGTATAACCTTGCGAGCAGGTAAGGTTGCTTATTTGCCAGATCCAACATTTTGGTTGATCAAACTGTTTGAATTTTTTAATCTAGCATCAAAGATTAGAATGCCGTCTGAAACAGAACTTATTAATCGCGCTAAAGAGGAGAGGCATGGCGCTTGCTGATGCAAACTTCTCGGCATTATCAGAATGACGAGACTTTCACAGATTGGTCAGGAGAAAAGGCTGTTCCCTGTCCACTGAGCCAGGAAGCCAAAGGTTTAATAAAGCCGAACGGGATTGATTGTACCTAAACACTATCGATAGCCTACCGCTACGAGAGCTTTTTTACTCCCTAGATATCCTCTTGCCTGAACGAGGTCTATTTTCTAAGCTGTTCTTAAAACAAGAAATCAATCTCCACTAACACGCCTATATCTACGGCTAAAAACAAACCACGATAATCCAGCACACCCCAACAAAACTGGCGTTAGCCAATCTCCCCAACGCACATATAAAGTCTGCGTTTGCCGCCGATAAACTGTATGTGCATGGATTTCATAGGTATTAATTCCAGAAATCCATAGGGTTCTGCCATGGGGGTCAACAATGCCAGAATAACCAGTATTCGTTGCTCGAACTGCCCACCTATCTGTTTCAATTGCCCGCATCACATCCTGGGCATGATGCTGGGCTGGCATTGTTTCACTGTAGTGGGCATTGTTTGAGGCAGTAAGAATAAACTGACCACCAGCCGCCGCCTGACGTCGGAAATGCTTTGCAAACGCTGACTCATAACAAATACCGACAATTGCCCTACCAAAAGGAGTCTCAAAGATTTGGGCTGGCTTACCCGCAACGAGATGAGCATCTAAAGGAGAAAGTCGGTTAACCAGACCTCCCAAAAATTGCTCAAACGGAATATATTCTCCCAAAGGCACCAACTTCACCTTGTCGTAGCGGCTAACTGTCTCACCTGTGCCTCTAACAGTAAACAAGCTATTGGTAATGCTACGTCCCTCTTCTCCAAAGCCTCCTACCCAGGCAAGAACACCCTGATCCAAAATCGCTGAATAGAAGGAACTTTGAGTGCGAACCTGCTCAATCCATGAGAAAGGCAAAGCCGTCTCAGGAGTTAGAACTGCATCAACACCTTCTGCTGCCAAAGCCTCATAGCCAGTTGTATATCCTTCAATTGCTCGACGCCAACCAGCCGGAAATAGCTTAATTCTGTTGGGAATATTGCCTTGAATAATCCCTACTTTCAGTGCAGCTTGGGGTGCTTGAACTAATGGGCGACTGTACAGACTGAAGCCAATGAGGTGCAAGAGAATCAATAGCCCTAGTGCCATGCTTATGTAGGTGATGGGGCGATAGGGCGATGAGGTGATGGGGTGATGGGGTGATGGAGTTGCTGACTTGCCTAGAGATTGGTAAAAAATCTCTCTCTTGTTTCCCTTTTGGCTTACTCGTTCTCGCCCTTGTTCTCTGCTGTGCTGGTAGCTAATCCAAGCTTCAGAAATTAAACCATTTACAGCAACAATTGCTGCTGTCACCGTTGTCGGGCCAGACAATTGACCCAAGTGCAAAATTATTAGATTGTGAGGGCTTTGAGTATAGGATAGAGAACTCCACCACAAGGAACCCGAACTCCAAAGAGCCTCTAAGCTACACCAGAGTGCTGTCCCGATGAGTACTCGAATCACAGCTAAAAGCTTAGATTTTTGATTGAGCCAAAATAGAAAACCTGCCCAGATTGCAACCAAGGCAGCGCCCCAGAGGGTAATAAATATCCAGCAAAAAAGTGCGATCGCAATACTAGCAAGCCACGGCACCCCCATCCAATCCATCGGGTGAACGCCAGTAATCCAAAACAACGCCAACCCATGGTAGCCAATGCCCCAAAGCAAACCGTACAAAGCACATTGGCGAAGCTTCTGACCATTAGCTACGGCAAACCATAAGGGAACTAGAGCAATCCAAGCTAAAGGCCAAGCCTCTACAGGTGCTGGTGTCAGCCCCATCAGGATGCCACCGAATACTGACAAAAGTAAGAGGCACACCTGCCAAAGTCGCTGTGAGATTTTCATTAGGTTTTCCCGCCTGGAGACCCCATTCTTGATTCTTCCGTCAACAGCCCCATCCGTTTATGGGTGGGGCTTGTCCCTAACCGAAGTTATCGGTTGAGACAATAGGCGCATTGACTGACACCCTTAGTTTAAGAAAGTCTTCACGAATTCGGAAGGAATTCTTTAGGTCTAGTCTTAAGAACGTTAGCCAACAAGCAATATCCTAACTGGACTCAACAACTCAGGTAACGACGAAGCAGCACCTCAAGCTCATCAACAACATAAGGCTTACTGACATACTCATTGCAGCCTGCCGATAAAATACGCTCTCGATCTTCTACTCTTGCCATCGCCGTCACCGCAATCACTGGAATATTTACGGTTAGAGAGTTTTCCCGGAGGCGATGGACAACTTCCATGCCGTCTAAATCGGGTAACATCATATCCAGCAAGATGAGAGACGGTGTCTGATGTTGCGCTAAGTCTAGAGCCGTTTGACCATCCGCAGCCGTGATAATCGTGCAACCAAGTTGCTCAATCAAGAAGGAAAGAAGTAACAAATTGTCTTCATTGTCATCGACAACCAAAACTAATTGCTGTTGAGCAGCAGACTGATCAGTACTGCTGATGGGACGTTCCATATCCAAGTTCTGCTCCTGGGAAGTCGTAAACAAAGCGAGACAATCCTCAACAGGAAAATGGACAAGGCATTCATCAAGCGGCAGTATGGCGCTTTGTATGGACTGGCTTGTATTTAATCTGTGCTGATTCTAAGTTGATGGAGTTTATTGAGGTTTATTAACTCAATCCCTGTCTGAAGACATATCTTACTTTAAATCGACAAAAATATAAAGTTTGTGGCAGAAGTCAGCTAATTGCTGAGTTTATATCCCAAAAGCATGAAATTCCATTAATTTAGCTTGTTACCTCACTAACAATCAAGTGTGAAGCAAGGACGAATGAAAACTCTCATCCTTTGCCAGCAGCAGATAAGTCTTAGGGAGGCGACAAGCACTCTCGTAGAAAATCGCCAGAAAATGTTCGACGATTTTCTACAGCCCAGAGCAGTTACGCACAAATTGTTGAATAATTTTAAAATATGCCTTTAGATTGTTTTAGTCTTTTTAAGCAACCCCTTGTATGAACCACGAGTCTTCAAAGCCTACGCGAGGGCAGCTAGAACGTTTGCTTTCTCAACGGCTCCAGGGTTTATACCGTGAGCAGTTAGGACATCAGCCTAGTAAGGTAACCTGTCAACTCTTTGATGAGAAGCTGGCAGTTATTGTCGAAGACTCAATTACGCCGCCTGAGCAATTGTTAGCGAACACAGGTCAAGTTGAGTTAGCTCAAAAAGTTCGCTCAGACTTGGATAAGGCAATCCAACCTCAGCTAAAAGCGCTGATAGAGGAAGTCCTGAGTGTTGGTGTCCTAGATCTTCTGAGCGATGCCACACTGGAAACGGGGCGTACTGGCATCATTGCTGTCTTGGATATCACTCCAGAAGTTCGTAATCCTGAGGCGATTCCTAAAATTAAGAAATAGCGACCTTTTGGCAGAGATGGCGCTGAACTGTGGCTTCAATATCTTCTATCATGTAAGGCTTGATAATGTAATCATTGAAGCCTGCTTTTAGAAGACGCTCTTGGTCTTCTTTGAGCGCTAAAGCTGTAACCGCAATCACAGGAATCAACTTAGTAATGCTGTCTTTCCGAAGCTGAGTTACAACCTCAATGCCATCCATGTAAGGCATGAGGACATCCAGCAGAATTAAATCGGGTTGATACGTTTGAGCAAGTAAAAGCCCTCTCATCCCATCAGTCGCAGTTACCACAATGCAACCAAGCGGCTCTAGTGCGTAAGCTAAAAGCAGCAAATTGTCTTCGTCATCGTCAACGACCAAAACTAACTGTTGTGTGGCGCTGGAAAGTTGAGTGCCAACAACACTGAGAAGCTTTTGCTCATAAAAAGGGGAAAATTCCAAATTACCCATCCTACCCTCAGGGAACTCCTACGACGGTCACGTTCCTCTTACCCTAAGAGTGGACGAGGCACTCTTCAAGCGGCTGTACGGCGCTTGTTATTGGCTGGTTCGTAGTCAATCCGCCAGGTCGTCAAGTCTTTGCTTTGGGTTTAAGGAAAAACCTCTTCAAGCTAGCAGGGCTGCCTTTGCATTCGTCATTGTAGTGCAAATCTATAACAAAATAAAGAATTGTTTAAGAATTGCTACCTTTGCAAAAGTATTTGCTGAAGCCTATTTTACAGAACTTGTAACAACCTTGACGGTGTGAGTTTTGTGAGAGCATCTGTAAAGCAATCTACATAATCTAAGGCTTTGAATGTTGTATGCACAGTAGACTGGGAGAGCAAGGTTAGTCCCATATACTTTGGGAGTGGAGAGCGAGGCAATGGGTATCGCCACGATTAACCCAGCAACCGGGGAAACACTAAAAACATTTGAACCACTTAGCACAGAATTAATTGAAGCTAAGTTAGCACTGTCGCAACAGACATTCGAGCAATATCGTAAAACACCAATGAGCCAAAGAGCGGCATGGCTCTACAAAGCGGCTGATATTTTAGAGCGTGATCAGGTTCACTTCGGTGAGATCATGACCACAGAAATGGGTAAAACCATTAAAAGTGCGATCGCAGAAGTCCAGAAGTGCGCCTTAGTTTGCCGCTACTACGCTGAACATGCCGCAGAGTTTCTCGCTGATGTGAGTGTCGGCACTGATGCCAGCCAAAGCTTTGTGCGTTACCAACCACTTGGAGCGGTTCTCGCCGTCATGCCGTGGAATTTTCCCTTTTGGCAGGTGTTCCGCTTTGCAGCCCCTGCTTTAATGGCGGGAAATGTGGGTTTGCTGAAGCACTCTTCTAACGTACCGCAATGCGCGTTGGCGATCGAGGACGTGATTACAGAAGCCGGATTTCCAGAGGGAGCGTTTCAAACATTACTCATCGGTGCCAGCCAAGTTGAAGCAATTATTAATGATGAACGGGTTAAAGCCGCAACCTTAACAGGGAGTGAGTTTGCGGGTGCCAGTCTAGCGGCAGCAGCAGGTAAGCAAATTAAGAAAACTGTCTTAGAACTAGGGGGAAGTGACCCCTTTATTGTCCTAGAAAGCGCTGATATAGAGGCAGCCGTTGCAACGGCTGTGACTGCGCGGTTACTCAATAATGGTCAATCCTGTATTGGGGCAAAACGGTTTATTCTCGAAGAGTCGATAGCTGATGAATTTGAGCGACGCTTCCTTGAGAAATTCCAGACTCTGAAAGTCGGCGACCCAATGGATGAGAACACGGATGTGGGCCCATTAGCAACTCCTGACATCCTCGAAGACTTGGATAAGCAAGTGCAAGAGTGTATCGAAAAAGGGTCAAAAGTTCTGATTGGCGGACAGCGATTAAGCGATCGCCCTGGTAACTTCTACCCACCCACAATTTTGGCAGACTTCCCACCAGGAACCCCAGCAGACCAAGAGGAGTTCTTTGGTCCCGTAGCACTCCTGTTTAGAGTTAAGGACATTGATGCAGCGATTGAACTCGCCAATTCAACACTTTTTGGATTAGGCGCGAGTGCCTGGACAACCGATGAACAGCAAGCACATCGCTTAATTGATGAACTCGAAGCCGGGGCAGTCTTTATCAATGGTTTAGTTAAGTCTGATCCGCGTCTACCTTTCGGCGGAACCAAGCGTTCTGGATATGGGCGAGAGTTAGGGATTCAGGGCATCCATGAATTTGTCAACATCAAAACAGTCTGGGTGAAGTAATAGAGGCTGCTTTGCGAGGAATTGAAATTGGGGCTAGGGTTGAGATACTAGCTAGCCCCAAAGATGCCTTTGGCAGCGAAACAAATAAATATTCAGGGAGATTAATAATGGGCGAAATGAACACAGCAGAACTGTTGGTGCATTGCCTAGAAAACGAAGGTGTGGAGTATGTTTTTGGATTGCCTGGGGAAGAGAACCTGCATGTCCTAGAAGCGCTTAGACATTCTTCCATTCAATTCATTACAACCCGTCATGAACAAGGCGCAGCCTTCATGGCAGATTTGTATGGACGCTTAACAGGTAAGGCAGGAGTATGCCTTTCGACATTGGGCCCAGGCGCGACTAACTTAATGACTGGCGTTGCTGATGCCAACCTGGATGGGGCACCACTAGTGGCAATTACGGGTCAGGTTGGAACAGACAGGATGCACATTGAATCGCACCAATACTTAGATTTGGTGGCAATGTTTGCACCCGTAACAAAGTGGAACGCTCAAATTGTTCGTCCTAGTAATACAACAGAAATTGTTCGGAAAGCGTTTAAAATCGCTCAAAGCGAAAAACCGGGAGCAGTTCACATTGATTTGCCAGAAAATATTGCGGCAATGCCCGTAATTGGCGAACCGCTCACTAAAGATAGCAGAGAAAAGACCTATGCCTCTTTCCGTAGTTTAGGCAAAGCCGCTGTTGCGATTTCCAAAGCAAAAAACCCCTTAATCCTGGTAGGAAATGGGGCAATTCGTGCGGGTGCTGGTGAGGAACTGACGGAGTTTGCAACTCGGATGAATATTCCCGTTGTGAATACCTTTATGGGGAAAGGTGTCATTCCCTACACTCATCCTCTAGCGCTGTGGACGGTAGGACTGCAACAGCGCGACCATATCAATTGTGCTTTTGACCAAGCCGATTTGATCATCGCGGTTGGTTATGACTTAATTGAATATTCACCGAAAAAGTGGAACCCCCAAGGAAATATTCCGATAATTCATATCGGAGCAGAACCCGCAGAGATTGATAGTAGTTATATTCCCTTGGTGGAAGTGGTCGGTGATATTTCTGACTCGCTCAGTGAAATAATGAAGCAGGCAGATCGTCAAGGCAAACCAACACCATCTGCTGTTGAATTACGAGGGGAAATCCGGGAAGACTACGAATACTATGCCAACGATGAAGGCTTTCCGATTAAGCCACAAAAACTAATTTATGACTTGCGGCAGGTCATGGGACCTGAGGACATCATAATTTCTGATGTTGGCGCTCACAAGATGTGGATAGCCCGTCATTATCATGGAGAGCGTCCGAATACCTGTATTATCTCCAATGGCTTTGCCGCAATGGGCATTGCGCTACCAGGAGCAATAGCAGCAAAACTGGTTCATCCTGAGCGAAACGTTGTTGCTGTTACGGGTGATGGGGGCTTCATGATGAATTGTCAGGAACTCGAAACAGCATTGCGGGTAGGAACCCCATTCGTCACCTTAATTTTTAATGACGGTGGCTATGGTTTGATTGAGTGGAAGCAACAAAATCACTTTGGCGTAGGTGAATCAGCGTTCATTAAATTTGGCAATCCGGATTTTGTCAAATTTGCCGAAAGTATGGGATTAAAAGGCTACCGTGTAACTTCCGCCGCTGATTTGATTCCCACTCTGAAAACAGCACTCGCTCAAGATGTCCCGACAGTAATTGATTGTCCAGTGGACTATGCCGAAAACCTCCGCTTTACGCAGAAAGCTGGGGATTTAAGTTGCAAGATGTAGGTTGGTTATTGGTTATTGGTTGTTAGTTATTAGTTTGCAGACTAATGACTAAAAATACCCCTTTTTATTGAGTCCGCCTGCGCGGACTTTGTTTGTATAGCTGTGACTTTCAGCCATAGGGAGATTGGGAAGCCATAGCATAGATCTAGAATAAAACGTAAACAACTGGAGAGAACAGCTCGTGACTAATCTTTTTACAGCGGAACAAATTAGCACTTTATCTGCTGAAATCGACAGCCAACTGCGGGAACTGAATGCAGAATCGGATTCAAGCATGAAATCAGACGAGTCTGAACAGCCTAATTCATTGCCTATTAAGCAGAGTCAAGCTATTGAATAAATTACTAAAGAAAAGCCCAAAAGCTTTCTCAGAAAATTCGGACGTGCTGCTAAAAGTGATTTATGTGAAGAAGAGGGGTTGCTAAATATTCAGTGGAAAAAGTGGGCTGACCTCAATAATAAAGATGTTATAGACAAGTTTGGAGTTTTGTTAGTAGCAATGGGATTTTCGGGGGCTGGGCTGGAACTTCTAGTTGTTGCCGTTGCTGTGGTTGTGATTCATATTGGAGTCAAGGCTTTTTGTGAGGATTATTCTTAGTGACGGTAGAATTAAATCTGCGTTTCCCCTCAACTAATCAAGTTATTGTCAAATTTGATGATGTAGAGACTGACACACTTGAGTTTGCCTTGCCAATCAATGAAGAAGACCAAAAAGACATTCAATGGTATTTGGAAGTTTATGCAACGCGATATACCACTGATGTTGACGATGACCGGGCAAAAAAGATAGCTGATAAGCTGCCGCAATGGGGCACAGATTTATTTAACGCCGTTTTTAAAAATCGTGCTGCCCAGCGACTGTTTTATGATTTCCAAGATGAAGATGAGCCAGGACGCTTGCTGACGATTGGTGCTAGTCATCCAGGGATTTTATCGCTTCCTTGGGAATTATTGCGCGACCCGGAAGGCACGTTTTTAGTCCATGAGAATCCCCGAATCTCCATTCGTCGCCGTTTGGCAGGGGCGGGGGGTGGACGCAGACCGTTTAAGGTTGAAGTAAAAGACTGTTTGCGGTTGCTGTTTGTGGTGAGTCGTCCGAGTGATGCAGGGTTTATTGACCCGCGTGGGGAAGCGCAGGCGGTTTTGGATGCCATTCAACAAGAAGCAGCAGGACGGGTTGAGGTAGAGTTTTTGCGTCCAGCAACCTTGGATAATTTGGTGGCGCGGTTGGAAGATCGGCGCAAACCGCCTGTGGATATCGTGCATTTTGATGGGCATGGCGTGTTTGACTCCGATGGGCAGTGGCACGAACGGGCGAAACTCAGCGATCCGGTGGCAGCAACGAAAGGGGGTAATGAGAAGGTTGGCAATACGGGTTATCTCTTGTTTGAGGATAAACAGGGCAAATTAGCGCTGATTAGCGCTGAAACCTTGGGGGATATGCTGAACCGCCAGAAAGTTGGATTGATTGTACTGTCTGCTTGTCAGTCGGCGGCGATGGGTGGAGAAGAAGCAATGGGTTGTGTGGCGGCAAGGTTGACCCATGCGGGAATTCCGGCGGTGTTGGCGATGACTCATTCGGTATTGGTGATAACTGCCCGTCAATTGTTTGCCAAATTTTATCAGCGTCTGGTGTCGGGTGAAGGTATCGGAGAGGCGTTGGATAATGCGCGGCGGGATTTGTATCTGAACCGGGAACGGGGCGAAAGGCAACGGGGTGATAAACGAATCACGATGAAGTTGTATGACTGGTTTTTACCAGCGCTGTATCAAGCGGGTAAGGATACGCCGTTGTTGAGGAATGACCTAACCCCCCCAGCCCCCCTTCCCTCGCAGGGAAGGGGGGAGGAAGAACGAGGGAAGCGGGAGAAAGACTCTGACTCTTACTCCCCTCTCCTTGCAGGAGAGGGGTTGGGGGAGAGGTCATCCTGGGGGAATTTGCCTCCGTTACAGGAAGCAGGGTTTTTTGGGCGGAGTCGGGAGTTGTGGCTGATTGAACGGGCATTCGTGCAAGGGACGCGCCGGATTACCGTGTCGGGGTTTGGAGGTCAGGGGAAGACCTATTTGGTACAGGAAGCAGGACGGTGGTTGTACCGGACTGGGATGTTTCAGAAGGTGTCTTTTGTGGATTATGCCGCGTTTCAGGGTGTGGATGCGGTGGCGTTGGCAGTCAGTACCCTGGCGACGGTGTTGGATAAGAGTTTAATGGATGAGTCGGCGGCGAGTCAGGCGTTGCGGGAAATGCCGACGCTGCTGATTTTGGATAATTTGGAAGCATTGCAGCCACACCCGTTGCGGGAATTGTTGGATGTGGCGAAACAGTGGTCTGAAGTGGGGGATTGTCGGGTGTTGCTGACGACTCGGATGCTGGATTTTGCCCATCCCGATTATCCCACCGAGGGGAGTTTGAGACATCTGTCGTTGCCATTGGGGGGGTTGGGCAAAGAAGATGCGCTGGCGTATTTCCAGAGTTTGATGAAGTTGCCGCCTGCACCGCAATTCGGCTTGCCCAAACGAAACGTGTTGTTGGAATTGTTTAAGCTGGTGGCGTTTCATCCCCTGTCGATTGGCTTGTTGGCGAGGCAGTTGAAAGACCGCCGTCCAGCAGAGTTGGGGCAACGGTTGGAGGCGTTGATTGCCGAAACGCCGGATAATCCCTTGTTGGTTTCGTTGAATTTGTCGTTGGAAAGGTTGGATGGTGAGGCGCAGGCATTGTTGCCTCGGTTGGGGGTGTTTCAGGGTGGGGCTGGTGAAAACATATTGCTGACGATTACTAGATTTTCTGAGGAACAGTGGCAGATCCTTCGTCCTGCTTTGGAAACTACGGGTTTGATTCAGCCCGAACACTTGCCTGGTATCGTTGAGCCTTATCTCAAATTTCACCCCACCCTAGCCCCTGCCCTCCGGTGGCGTCTGTCATCGGACGAACAGGCTGAACTGCTTGCCCGTCATCGGCAAGTGTATTTTCTGCTGTCGGCTCGTTTGTATGCGGAAGATAGTAAACATCCTCATCAAACCCGTGCCATTGCCCAGCGAGAATTGCCTAATTTACTGTATGCGGTCTACGGGGCGTTGGATGCAGGTGAGGAATGGGCAGTGGAGTTTGTTCTCGGTTTAAACCCGTTGCTCGATATATTTAGATTTAACCGTAATCGCGTCGCGCTGAACCAATGGGTTGAACAAGCAGTTGGTCAAGTGGAAGTGGGTTCCCAAAACTGGTTGATTACCACTACCAATCGAGGCGACCAACTATACATTTCAGGTCGCCATCAAGAAGCGGCACAGGTATTTATTGAGATACTATCAGGGTTGGGTGAGCAACCAAGTCTTGAGCGTTGTGAGACTATATCCAAACTGGGGCGGTGCTTGAAGGAACAAGGTCAAGCAGCGCAGGCAGCAGCCTACTTGCGTCAGGGGTTGGCACAAGCGGCACAGTTGTCGGCATCTGGTGAAGAGGTGAAGCCAATAGTGGCAGGTTTGCAGTTTGAATTGGCTAATGTACTTAGGAATATCGGGGATTATGCTGAGGCACGGCTCAATTATGAGGCATCATTAGTCATTTTCAAAGAACAAAAGAATGAGCGTGGGATAGCTCTAGTTGAATATAATCTAGGTCTCCTAGCCCTGTTCCAAGGCAGTCTACCAGAAGCAGTGCAACGCAACCAGAAAGCACTAACTACTTTCCAGCAACTGCATGAACCAGAAATGGAAGCAGAGATTTGGCATAGATTGGGTGGAATGTACGCAATAGCCGAGCAGTGGGATGCAGCAGAACAGGCATACAGAGAATCAGCACGCATTAAGGAATCCAAAGGAAGTCGGTACTGTATTGCAGGAACTTGGAATAACTTAGCTCAAGTCACTCTGTCTGCTGGGAAACCTGAAGAGGCAGAGGCTTGGTATCGCAAGGCGATTGAAAGCGGCAAATCTATGGAAGATTGGTTGCAAGTAACAATTTCACTCGGCAACCTCGCTAACCTCCTACAAACCCAACCAAACCGCCTGCAAGACGCACGGCTATTGGCGGAGGAAGCCTTAGGTATCAGCAAAACCTTAGACCCTGCTGCGGCTGAAATTTGGAAAACCTATGGACTTTTGGCAGTGATTGCCGACAAGCAGAACAACACCACCCAAGCTAAAGAATATCGTCGCCTGTCGCGGCAGACAAGGTCAAGGGGGGTGCAGTATGAGTTGCGGAAATTTGGGCAGTTGATTGTAGCGGTGGTTGTCGCAGTGGATGATGCAGAAGAGAAGGAAAAGCTAGAACCCCTTCTAGAAGAAATGGCGGAACATGGTTCGGGTAATTGTGGGGTTGCCATCCATCGCTTATTAGACGGTGAGCGAGATGAGGAGATGCTGTGCGAGGCATTGAATTATAGAGAAGCTGAGATTATCAATGCTATCCTGCGCGGTATTGCTGACCCTGAGACGCTGAAGCCGTTTTTGGAGGGGTAGGGATAGCGAGGAAGAGAGGAATTGACTGTTTATTTCTCGCCAACGAAATCTCACATAACAGTTAACAGGAAGCCAAGGTAACTCCTCGCCATCCTGCGCGGTATTGCTGAGTCTAAGACGGACGATTGACTCGAATTAGTTTGCCTGTTAAGGGTTCAGCAGTAGATATTGCCTCATTAATTCGTATAGCCAGCCTTTCCCAATCTTGGTCTTCTTTGCAAACAACGATACCAGCGTGGTCAGGTTGCGTTCTGTGCAGCCGAATAAAATCAAACCGATTGAGTGTCAAAACTGCCCGTTCATTGCTCACCGCAAAAGCTAGCACCTGCTCATCGGGTATCCCTTGGTTAGCATTCCCCGCTTCCTGAACTGTCAGGATATCATGCCCTAAAGGGCGCAGTAATTCCACAACTTCTCTGGGAAACTGTTCATCAGCATACAGACGCGCCATCAGTTACGCCTCGTTATGCTTTTTGATGGCGGCTTCAATTTCGTCAGGAAATGCCTGAGCATAAGCCCAAGCATTGGCTAAATCTTGAACACTAAGATCTGGATGACCCTGTAGGATATGGGCATCACTCGCCCCTTGCTGACGATAACTCACCATCAACCACACTGGAATCCGAGTTTGTCTAATACAAGCATCACCACCCATCACTCCTGGAGTCTTTCTAATTCCCTGCCAAGTGTTCGCTAAACTTTGGGCTAATATTTGAATTGCCTGAGCTTTCTCTGCTGGAGTCAAGGCAAGTAGCTGTGCCTCTAGTTCTTGGAGTGTCATGAGGATGGCAATTGTTGGAAAGGGATATCTGTTTTAAATTTTAGCGATCGCATTCTATCTCAACCTAATCATCAGCCTCATGAAAATTGCTACGTGGAACGTCAACTCAATTCGCTCTCGCCTTACTCATGTCGTGGATTGGCTACAAGAAACGAATGTTGATGTTCTTTGTCTGCAAGAAACCAAAGTCGTGGATGCTGATTTTCCGCGATCGCCTTTTGAGTCACTGGGCTATCATCTCTACATTGCTGGGCAAAAATCTTACAACGGTGTTGCTATCCTCAGCCGGACGGCAGTAGAAGACATCAGCATCGGCTTTGCACCTGTGGTGGGTACCGATATAGGAGATTTAGATGAACAAAAGCGGGTTATTGCTGGAATCGTCGGCAACGTTCGCATTGTCAATCTCTACGTTCCCAACGGTGCAGCAGTCGGTAGCGAAAAATACGAGTACAAACTTCGTTGGCTTGCTGTGCTGCGCGAGTACATCCAAGCCCTTTTAGTAAAGCAGCCTAATGCCCTGTGCATCTGTGGAGATTTCAACATTGCCCTAGAAGATAGGGACATTTACGACCCCAAAGGCAAGGCAAATCAGATTATGGCTTCCCCTACTGAACGCCAAGCCTTACAGATAGTCTTAGACTTAGGGTTAGCCGATGCTTTTCGCAAATTTACCTCCGAAGGTGGTCACTTTAGCTGGTGGGACTATCGTACCCGCGCCTTCAGCCGCAATTTAGGGTGGCGCATTGACCATCACTACCTCACTGCCAACCTCTATGAACGTTGCACAAGTTGTAAGATCGATGTAGCGCCCAGAAAGCTAGAGAAACCTAGCGACCACACACCCGTGATTGTTGAATTTAGCTAACAATCTTAATAATTTATAGCCCTTCTCGATTAGATGAGATACACTCTGACCTCTCTCCTACTCTTGAGAGAGGCTTTGATTCTTACTCCCCTTCCCTTGAAGGGAAGGGGTTGGGGGTTAGGTTTTTTGATGTACACGCGCGTAACTGAGAACTGCTATATCCGAATTGTTTGGTAACAGTTGAAACCGCCAAGGGACGTGAAAATCCCTCTTCCCTACCACCTAACACCTATTTTTAGGACAAAGATTGAACGATGTATTTAGTTACTGGAGCAACAGGAGGAATTGGACGCCGCGTCGTGCGGTTACTAAGGGAGCGGGAACAACCTGTACGGGCGTTTGTCCGATTGACTTCTCGCTATGGAGAATTGGAGCAACGAGGTGCCGAGATATTTATCGGTGACTTACGGCAGGACAAAGATATCCAGAAAGCCTGTAAAGGTGTGCAGTACATCATTAGCACCCATGGTTCTGGAATTGATGCTCAATCCTTAGACTACCGAGCCAACATTGAACTAATTGACCAAGCAAAAGAGCAAGGTGTCCAGCACTTTGTCTTTATCTCCGTGCTAGGAGCAGATAGAGGGTATGAGGATGCCCCAGTCTTCAAAGCAAAACGGGCAGTAGAAAAGTACCTGGAAGCAAGTGGTCTGAACTACACTATTCTACGTCCTTCTGGATTAGCATCAAATCTTATCCCACTCGCAGAACAATTTCGGCAAACTGGGATTTATCTACTCAATGGCGACCCCAAGAACCGGACATCAATTGTTAGCACTGATGACTTGGCGCAGATTGCTGTTGATTCTGTCACCGTTGAAGGGGCACGCAATCAAATCTTTCCGGTAGGGGGGCCAGATATTCTGAAGCGTGAAGATATTCCTCGCATCTTTGGCAGAATATTTAATCGAGAGCCGATTATAATCAACCCACCTTTGTTAGTGTTGGATGGGATACGAAATGCGATCGGTTTTGTAAATCCCCAAGCTCGAAAAGGTCTTGGTACCTTCCGAACTTTGCTAGCGAATGAATTTTTCTGCACCAAAAGTGAGATTACTAATTTAGAGTTAATTTACAATTTGAAGCTGGAATCTTTAGAGAGCTTCGTGAGGCGCTATCTAGGGGATTAATATCAACCAACAAGACGGTATTAGGCAGCTTACGCAAAATCGTTGAGCTGAGGATTCGGCTATTGCTTTTTTCACAAGAGTGCAACTGAGGCTCTAAGCAATTAGAGCATCAAAACTGTTAGTTCAGAAGGAATCAAGGGAATCCTATAAGTAAGCTTTTTGAGGTTTACTCAGCTTAGTTAATACCCTAAACTCTCTGAATTTTAACAGTGAAGACATCATGACAAGTGAAGCAGGAAGTAACAAGTTGTTTCCAGAATTCAGCCTACCAACAGGAGTATCCCAAGGTTCCAAAGGAATTAAGGATTTTTTAACTGAAACTATCAATAAAGCGGTTGGCACAGTTGCTGAAGCGGCTGACAATGCTAAAGAGACTCTCACCCAAACAACTGGGGTAGCAGTAAACCAGGTTACGCAAGTAACAGAGCAGGCAATTGGCTCAGTCACTCAGACGGCTGAGCAGGCAACAGGAGTGCTAAGCGAAACAGCTTCAAAGGCAGTAAGCACTGTCAAAGAGTCAGCACAGAGAGCGGTTGGTACAGTTGCAGAAACGGCTGAAAAAGCCAAAGTCAGTCTTAACGAGGCAACTGGGCAAGCAGTGAACCAGGTTACGCAAGCGACACAGCAGTCGCTCAACTCCCTTTCCGAAACCACTGAGCAAGCAAAAGCTTCTATCAATGAAATGGTTCAAGAAACCGAGACTCTAACAGGTGGCGTTGCTGATGCTATTCAAGTTCAACTGAGTAAGATGATTCACAATTGGCTGGCGGCTCATCCAGTCATCTCTTGGGCAATTAGCCATCCCCTGCAAACCTTGGGGATAGTGCTACTTGTAGTTTTCCTGTTGCGGGGACTTCTCAAACTACTCGCTCAATCAATAGAGAAAGTTTGGTTGCTAGTTCTGAAATCACCCTTTCTACTTGGTCAGTTCTTGTTCAGAGGTAGTAGTAAGTTAATTAGTTTGAAGGGAGCTAATACCTCGCAACCAGTTTTACCTAAACCTGAGCAATTTCTAAGTCTAGAATCGCCTAACCAGCAGGTACAGTTGGCTCAACTCTTGCAAAGGATAGAGGAAATCAGCCAAGAGCAGAGCCAACTATTGCAAAAAGTCACAGCAATTTTAGAGTCAAACAAGCAGGTGAATTGATTCTCATAGCTCTGAGGTCGTCCACTCCAGCCAGCCTAGAAATTGCCTAGTCGAGATTTCGTTAGGACAGAAAAAGCTACTTATCCTAGCCATCAATCACTACCTAACAACCAATACCCTACAACGGAGCAGGTTCTTCTACTTGCCAGGGAATTGGTGCTGTTGATTCCTGTCGTTCCAGATACTTACTCAAAGCGTAAGCCATATCTCCACGAGTCATCGGCTCTAGAGGCTTAATCTGGTTTGTCGCCGCATCGACATTCACAAAACCCTCATACAGTGCTGTTGCCAATGACTTTCTCGCCCAAGTGGGTATTTTGTCTGAATCAGGATAGCGGGAAAGCAGATTTGTAACGCTTTCCTCTGGGAACTGGAACACCCCATAAGCTTGAGCCAAAATCGAAAATGCCTCAGCACGAGTTACCCGTTGATTTGGGAAAAAGCGTCCTTCCCGGTAGCCAGTCATCACATTATTTTTCAAAACTAGCTGAATGTCGTTATATGCCCAGTGAGAAGGAGGGACATCTTGAAGTGGGATTCCACTGTTGTTTCGAGATGCCCGTTTATCTAGCTCAAAGGTTTTGACCAAAATTGATGCGAGTTCTGCACGATTGAGAATCCGTTCGGGGCGGAAATTCCCATCTGGATAGGGACTCATTAATCGAGCTGCCACTACTTGTTCAATGGGGTCAAGGGGTGCTGTTTCTTGGGCTACTACAGGAATACCTTGCAGCAAAAATACTAAAGGTAGAATGCCAACAATCCGACGCATAATACTTGTTCTAGCTGCTTCATGCAGCGCTACGAGTGTTACAGAAATCTTGACGTTACCAGAAGCCAAGAGGTTCACTTGTACAGCTAGCCTTCTTAGCAAGGAAGCATCTTGCCTAGGAAAAAGGGTGAACGATGGACAATCATGCCAACATACCAGATCGTAGGTGGCTCCAATCACAGATGCCCTCACTCAACTGGGTCACCCTAGTCGTTGAGTCATCGACTCTCCCTTCAACGGTGATTACTTTGGAAGCTGAAACTTCTCCCCCTGCCTCTTTTCACAGGATGGGGAAGTAATCTTAAAAGCGACGCTTCCACTCAAATACCCAACACAACTTCTTGCCTAAACTTAATCAATATGACCCGATCGGTTGATGGACATCTGCCCAAGAGCGAGCCTAAACTGTGAAAAATTACAGTAACAACAGGCACAACGATGGGGCAACAGCCCTCATTACTAGTGCGGTAGTTGGACTTATGCTGGCATTGCTAGTTAGCCAGGATTTTAGAGACTTTCCGGATACTCCTTTCAGCTTGAAGGACGGAAAGATAGGCAAAACAGTGCAGCTTACTTAGAGCCTATTTGGAAAGACTTTCCAGAAATGATCAATATTTCTGTAAATCTTACATCTGGGGCTGCTAAAACTCACTCAACCTTAGGGCTAAGTATCTTTGCTTGTCTGCAACTTTAGTACTAGAGGAGCCTTTTGTCGCGCCTGTTAGAGAGGTCAAAGCACGTATTGCTTGCCCTGTTGCCTTGTTTATAACTTTTGTGAAATTCTAACCATGGCTCAAACTCTTTTCGTCAACCCAGGAACTGGCAGTGATAGCGCTGCTGGCAGTCAGTCTGCTCCTTTCAAAACGATTACCAAAGCACTGAGTCAAGCCCAATCCGACACGACCATTCAACTCACTGCCGGGAACTATAACGCGGCTAGTGGCGAAACCTTCCCCCTAGACATTCCCTCTGGAGTCAAAGTTGTTGGCAATGAAGGGAACAAAGGCAATGGCATTTTGATTGAAGGAAGTGGCGAGTACAATAGCCGCACCCAAGCTGGTCAAAATGTGACAATCTTGCTTGCCAATGCCGCTGAACTCCGAGGAGTAAGTGTTACCAATCTGGCTAAACGAGGCACAGCCGTCTGGGTTGAATCGACTGCCCCGACTATTGCCAACTGTACCTTCAGCAATTCCAAGCGTGAGGGTGTCTTCACAACTGGTGATGCCAAGCCAACCATCCTCAATAACGCATTCATCGACAACGAGGGTAATGGCATTTCAATTACCCGTAACAGCCAAGGCGAAATTAGAGGAAATACTTGCAAACAAGCGGGTTCCGGTATCACCATTGACGGTACCTCTGCTCCTAAGGTAGTTGATAACAAAATCTCAGAAAACCGCTATGGGATAATTATCTCTGGTGAAGCTAAGCCCATCCTGCGTAATAACCTGATTGAAAAAAACACAGAAGATGGTCTGTCAGTTACAGGTAAAGCTGTACCCGATTTAGGCAAAAGCAATGACCCAGGCAGCAACACCCTGCGGGATAATGCAAAGTTTGATGTCAACAATTCCACCAGTACCAAGCTGATTTCAATCGGTAATCAATTGACTGCCTCAAAAGTCAAAGGCCCAGTTGAAATTGATGGCACTATAGCCGATGGTGGTGGTTCATCAGGTGGTGATGGCGCTGATGGTGAGGAGAATCCACCCACAGGCTTCAAAGATATTCAAACCCATTGGGCAAAGCCTTTTATTGAAGGATTGCTTGCCAAAGGGCTAATTAGTGGATTTAGTGATGGAACCTTTAAGCCAGATGCCAAGATGACCAGAGCGCAATATGCGGCATTAGTCGTCAAAGCCTTTAATCCTTCAGCAAAACGAGCAGCCACAACCTTCACCGATGTCGCGGCTGATTTTTGGGCAAAGGATGTAATTCAACAAGCCTATCGCGGTCAATTCCTGTCCGGCTTCCCAAATAACACCTTTCGACCGAATGATAATGTTGAGCGTGTTCAAGTAATTGTTTCACTGGTAAGTGGACTGGGATTAACCTCAACACCAGATGCCAACGCCTTAAACGCTTACGATGACCGCAACGCGATTCCCAGCTATGCGAAGGATGAAGTTGCAACGGCAACCAAAAAACAGATTGTTGTTAATCACCCACAACTCAAACAACTCAACCCGACCAAAGATGCTACCCGTGCTGAGGTAGCCGCAATGGTTTATCAATCTCTTGTTGATGCCAAGCAGGTGAGTGCCATTAACTCTCCCTATATCGTCAGCGCGAGTACAGATGGTGGAACTCCGCCAGTGGGGTTCAAAGATATTCAAGGTCACTGGGCGGCTAACTTTATCACAGCTCTAGTCAACCAAGGCTTGATTAGCGGCTTTAGTGATGGCACCTTCAAACCAGATGCCAAGATGAGCCGCGCAGAATATGCAGCCTTAATTGTCAAGGCATTCAACCCTACAGCAAAACGGGAGGCGACAATATTCGCTGACATCACTGATGATTTTTGGGCAAAGGATGTGATTCAACAAGCCTATCGGGGTCAATTCCTCTCAGGCTTCCCAAATAACACCTTCCGACCCAAGGATGAGGTTCAACGTGTCCAAGTGATTGTTTCCTTAGTGAGTGGATTGGGCTTATCAGCAGGTGATGCGAATGTGTTGGCAGCTTACGATGACCGCACTTCAATTCCTGACTACGCTAAGGATGAAGTTGCAACGGCAACGAAAAAGCAGATTGTTGTGAATCACCCGCAACTCAAGCAACTCAATCCCACTAAAGACGCGACTCGCGCTGAGGTGGCGGCGATGGTTTATCAAGCTTTGGTCGATGCGAAGCAGATGAGCGCCATAGAGTCTCCATACATTGTTTCTGCTTGACCAAGTTCCTTCAGAACGGGAGTACGGAGCGGGGAGTAGGAGAATTATTGATCCAAATCCAACGTTAGAAGCCTTATGAGTTCATGGTCTGATCCTGCGCTTTATGTTACTCATTGCCTACTAATGACCCTCCGTGCCCGTCCGGTTGAACAGGCATCACCAACACCTTGTCCACCCGATTGCCATCCATATCTACTACTTCAAACCGCAGACCATCAACCTCAAGATAATCTCCGCTAGTGGGAATCCGTCCAAAAAGCGCGATCGCTAACCCACCTAACGTGTGATAGTTCACCTCTTGTTCTAAGGGGAAGGAGTCTCGTTGTAGCACCTCTTTCAATTCATCAATTGATAATAGTCCGTCCAACAGCCAAGAGCCATCTTCCCGTCGAATCACTTGGGGATCGTCAGAGTCATCTTCATTAGGCAGATTGCCCACGATCGCTGCCATTAAATCGCTCAAGGTAAGCAGCCCTTCAATGCTGCCATATTCATCGGTTACCAGCGCCATGTGATTGCTCGACTGCCGGAACTGTTCTAAAACATTAAGTGCTGGTGTATTTTCGGGGATAAACAATGCAGGCTGTACAAGTGTTCTCAAATCGAGCGGTTCACTCGATAAACCTGCCTCCCAAACCTCTTTCACAGATATAATCCCGATGCAGTTGTCGAGGTTATCTCTTGCGAATGGAAAACGGGAATAGGGACTTTCCCGTATCAATTGCTGGTTTTCTTCCAGAGACGCTTCCACATCCAGCCAGACAATCTCGACTCGCGGAGTCATGAGGAATTTGACCGAGCGATCGCCCAACCGAAACACCCGCGACACCATCTCCTGTTCTGCCACCTCAAACAGCCCTGCCCTTGCTCCTTGTTCGATCAAGACTTTGATTTCTTCTTCCGTCACAGGTTGCTCTTCTGTTGCCCGGATACCCAGCACCTTAAGCACCATCTCTGTTGACACACCGAGTAGATGGACTAGTGGAGCCGTGAGTTTTGCCAACCAACTCATCGGCTTGGCAACGTTGCAGGCAATTTTCTCTGGGTTGTTGAGAGCAATCCGCTTAGGTGCCAGTTCACCAATGACCAAAGACAGATATGTAATCAACGTCACTACAATTCCGATACTCAAGGGTTCGCTGTAAGGTCGAAGGGGTGGAACCAAATCCAACAGCGCTTTCATTCGGGATGCTAATGTTGCTCCTCCCACTGCACCGCTCAAAATTCCAATCAGCGTAATGCCAATCTGAACGGCGGAGAGAAAATTGTTGGGGGAATTTGCTAGTTTCAACGCTGCCCTTGCCTTTTTATTGCCTTGGCTGGCTTGCTGCTCCAGTCGAACTTTACGAGCCGAAATGATCGCAATTTCAGAGCCTGAGAAGATGCCGTTGGCGATAATCAATAGAAGAACTAGAAAAATTTCAAAGGCAGTGGAAGACATTTTCTACTTATTTAGGTAAATCAACTCTGCATCAAACCTCCAAATACTAGCGGCTACTAGGAGCAATATGGCTTTTTCTTGCATCTTTAGCGCGGCTTTTTTCTGGAAGTAGGCTGAAAGCCCACAGATGGTTTGTCGAATTTTGATTTCGTTTTGGTAGCGGTAGTGGCTTGATGCTCATTCGAGGCAAGGTACTTCCGATTTTGCTCTCGAACGCGGGCAGCCTCAGCCTCATCGTTATAGAAGAAGGAAAGTAGCGCAAATCGTCTGCCACGGGTGACAGGAGTAACTTCATGTAGCAGAGAACAGGAGAAAATTACGGCTTCTCCCACTCCTGGACGAAATAGCCGAGTTCCATACTCCGGGAACCACAAACACCCTCCTTCGTATTCTCCCGTGTTGAGATTGAGCGTCATGGCAAAACGTCGATGGGCTGTGCCTTTGGTGGTGTTGTCTCGATGTCGGTTGAAAAATCCCTGATTCTCCGATTCATAACAGGCGATAACATGGCGCTCAAAGCTACCATAACGTTTACAACCTTTGCACTAACTTGCTGAGTTCTCTGTGATGGTTACTGCTGGTTAGTGCTGTCAAGAAATGCCACCCAATATGAGGTGCAGCCAATACGCCCCCTAAGTGCGCTCGCCACTTGTTCCAGGAACACATCGCCCGCGAAACTGGAAAAACATTCCAGAATCGGTTCACAGAGCAAACGATTCCGTTGCCCAATGCTGTCACCTCATGCCACCAACCTGCTGGTATGAAGAGAATTTCTCCTCTGTTGAGAATACCTTCTTGGCGATGGGGAAGGGCTTGTCTAAATTTTGGAAATGCGTTGAAATTGGGATGCTCTGGATAGACTTGGCTATATACAGCCCGCAGTTGCAAACCGTAGCGGAGTTGCTTGAGAACAGGAATGGGGTAGAGGTTGTACGTGTGGGGTGGAGGGAACAACAGGATTTTCTTGGCTCCGTGCAGTTGCATCAAGACACCGTCCATTGGATCGTAGTGAAGGCAAGAGGTATGCCCTCCTGAACCGACCCAAAGATTAAGGGAGGTTGCAGGCAATCTGAGCCTAAGCCATGCTTCTGCACGTCTCAATGTCGATGCATCTGCTAGTGACGTATCTTGAAGAGAACACCGAGCTAAATAGGCATCTTGCTCGTAGGCTTCTCCACTCCTCAGCATTTCAGCATACTCAGAAAACAGCAGGGTGCGAGCTTCTACACCACTGCCGGAACTCGTCCACTGCCGCTTATCTTGCTTGTATCGCTCTCGCCCGTAATATCGAATTGGAAATTCTTGGTTCCCTATATGTTGGCAGAGGTAGTGAAGATTCCAGTCTGGTTCGCGATCGAGCAAACCCTTGATGATAACTGGTATACCTTTGCGTTGATAGTGTTCAACAAATTCTTCTGGTCTCAAGGACGAGATATGGACTCGTTCTATTGGTGGCGGTAAAGTATCGAGAGCTGGCTGTCTAACTTCTTCCTGATGGTTTTTAACCTTCATAGACTGAGCGATACAGTAGCATGGCAATTCCTGGTGGGTATCTTCATCTAGAATTGTTAGCTGTCTCGCTGCTCACCTCCGTTAGATTTTTATAGGCTCCAATTCGATAAATTTACTTCTTAGACGGGAGAGTTTCGGAAGAATTTCGGGAGGATTTCGGGAGATTTAGAGTTGTTTCATTCGATATCCCAAACCATGTACGGTTTCAATAAAGTCCTCTGACGCACCAACGGCTCGAAGTTTTTGACGTAAGGTCTTGATGTGAAACTTGACGGCTTCCTCTGTGGGAGAATCGTCGATTGTCCACAACCGCTCGATAATGCCCAGCCGTCCTAGCACCCGGCGACCATTGAGGACTAACAATTCCAGAAGTGCATATTCTTTGGGTGTCAGTGTGATGGGTTGGTTTCTGTAAGTGACTTCGTAGGTGACAGAGTTTAACCGGAGATCTCCCCAGCCAAAGCTTGGTTTAGTTGCAGAACCGCCTCGCCGGAGTAGGGCGCGAACCCTAGCCATTAACTCATCTAAGTCAAAGGGCTTCACCATATAGTCATCTGCCCCAGCATCCAAACCGATAATCTTATCGGCAATGGTGTCACGAGCAGTGAGCATTAGAACTGGAATGCCCCAGTTGCGATCGCGTAATTGTTGACAGAGGCGAATGCCGCTCATTCTAGGGAGCGTAATATCTAGCAAAATCAAGTTATACTCAAATGCCTCAATCCAGTTCCATGCGATTTCCCCATCATGGGCAACATCAACCTGGTAGTGACGGTTTGTCAGTGCCTCAGTAAGCATATCGGCTATCTGCACGTCATCCTCTACAACTAAAATTCGCATTTCAGTCTCAGAATCACTGGGAAGTTACACTCTAAATTATTAATTGCAAGTTAGACTCCAGTAGCAACTTGGTATGAGGTGGTCAAGCGAAGGAAAGTGGGCAATTGGCGGATTTGCGCTAGTCTTGATGCTGATGGGCACGCTCAGTGTGACTTCGCACCAGAATGCTGCACAGTTGGTGGAAAGCGCGAATCAAGTAAGGCAGACTAACGAGCTTTTAGATGTATTAACGGATATTTCGGCGGCACTTACCGAGGCAGAATCAAGGCGATGGGGCTATATTCTCTTTGGCGATCGCAAAGAACTAGATGAATATAATGCTGCCGTTAAAAGTTTAGATGATATTTTTGATAAGCTCCGACAACCTTTAGCCGATACTCCAATTCAAAAACAGCGCCTCGATCAGTTAGAAGATTTAATTGCCGAGCGAGTGAAATTATTTCAACAGTCAATCGAAACCTATCAAGGTAGACAATCTCAGATTGTTTCAACTGACCCCTTAATCAAACGAACAAAAGAAAACTTAGACGAAATCCGTAAAATTATTTCAGAGCTAGAAACAAAGGAGGAAGAACTCCTTGAAATTCAAGTTGAGGAAGCTCAAGCCAATTTACAAATGAGAATGCTCATTGAGCCAGTTGGTACAGTCCTGACTTTTGGTATTCTCTCCAGCGTGTTTGTCATATTGTATCGGCAGATGCTGAGACGACAGCAAGCCGAAGCCTTCCAAAGAAAGCTAGTTCAGGAAAAAGAATTGAGCGAACTCAAACTTCAACTTTTCTCAATGGTGTCTCATGAATTTCGCACTCCCCTCAGTTTAATTCTAGGCTCGGCTCAATTGTTAGGAGAAAGCATAAAGCATCAAGTTGAACCTAATAAATTAAAAAACCTGTACCGAATTCAATCATCTGCAAAGATGATTACTCAGTTGCTCAGTGACATTTTGACTTTGGCAAGAGCAGATGCAGGAAAACTAGAATACAGTCCAGACTGGTTAGAAATGCAAACGTTTTGTCTTAATTTAGTAGAAGATTTTCAGCTATTTAGTGAGTCAAAGTGTTCGCTCAAATTTACCGATAAAGGTAGTTGTTTACATGCCTATGTCGATGAAAAACTGCTCTACTCTATTCTCAGTAATTTGTTATCAAATGCTATCAAATATTCTTTGCCCGATAGCCCAGTACACTTCACGCTCATCTGTGAGCCAGAGAGAGTCAGTTTTCAGGTGCGAGATGAAGGTATTGGCATTCCATCTGAGAATCTTGCCCAATTATATGAACCATTCAGTCGAGGGAGTAATGCTAAAGCAATTCTGGGAACAGGATTAGGATTGGCAGTGGTAAAGAAATGCTTGGATTTACAGGGTGGAGCAATTACGGTCAACAGCGAACTCGGAGTTGGAACAACATTTACTGTTACTATTCCCCAGGCGATTGTTTCAACATGACTACACGGTTATAGCGATTTTCAGTTGAATAAGGTTACCTTAAGCCAGCCCAATGTAGCTTAATTAAGCTGCCGATAATTCCAAGCCCGCCACAAAAGTGCGATCGCTAAAACAATCGTAGGTGTCACTATTGCAATCAGTGCATTAACAGCAGTTGCCTCAACAGGCAAGCTAGAACCACCATACTTAATCAAAGTTGATATTCCTCCTGAGAAGATTAAAACTTTGAGGATGAAGTTCACTTGAGTACTCATAAAACCTTATTAGTAGAAAGTTAGTACTAACGCGATCACTCTTGCCTGATGTCGGGTAGGGTGTGATCGCAAGAGAACCAGAAAATCCGGATTGGATGATCAAGATACTGAAGTCATCTCCCATACCAACACCACTGTAAAAGCATCATGAAGCTGCAAGACTTTCTCGAAAAAAACCTGAAATACACAATGGAAGGCATTGCCTCTGATAAAGAGCTTGCTACCCAAATCCAAAGTCGGCTAATCACCTTTGGACTTTTAGATCCACCAGCAGATGGTAAGTTTGGTCCGATCTCAGTAGCTGCCCTTAAGCAATTCCAAACCCTGATGAAGTGTAACGAGCCAGAACTGCTCGGTGCCGTCACTGCCGAAAAGCTAATCGAAACCAAGCCAGAAAATATACCAACCCCTGAACTCAAGCTAGGTAACGACTTGGCAAGCCGCATCATTAGGTATATGCAAGCTAAAGGTTACCAGATTTTTCAAGGAATTAGACAATACAACATTGTCTACATTGAGGGAATGAATGCTGATGGTACCCTCAACAAGGATACTCCCAACCAGTTCAATGACCGTCGGCTGGTCATTCAAATTCTTGATGGTGTTCCGGCGATTATCGGCAATTGGGAAGCCACGACTGAACCAGGCAACCGCTACACTGAGCGTCCAATGAACCCAGGCGGGGCAGCCAGAATCAAGTTTGGTCAGTATAAAGCTTGGCAGGTAGGAATTCACGGAACCTCTGACCGTCATGAGGGGCTTGTACAGACTGGCGGTGAGCTTAGTGTTCATAGGGACTTGAATAAAGATTACCAACGCTCTAGTGACAAGCTGGATACGGGATACTTTGCGATCAATCAGCACTGGGGCTACGACTTACCCTACACAAACGTCTACTTTGCTAGTGCGGGTTGCTTAGTTGGACGTACCCGTCAGGGACATCGGGAATTTATGAGCCTGATTAAAAAAGATCAACGCTATCAGCTAAATGACCGTTACGTCTTCTACACAACGGTGATTTACGGGCAGGATCTGATAGATAGCCAAGGTACAGGTGGCTCAGCACAACTCTTAAAAGAAGGCTCAAGTGGTCCCCTAGTTAAGCAACTGCAACAACGGTTGAAAGATAAGGGATTTAACCCTGGCACAATTGATGGTGTTTTTGGCTTAGGCACAAAGTCGGCTGTTAGATCATTCCAGAAGGCAAATGATTTGGTAGCGGATGGGATTGTTGGTCAACAAACTTGGAAGGCTCTGGGAATGAGCTAAGAACATTGAGAGTAGAGATTTTACTCGCGATAGCGAAGCGCTGCTGCGAAGCGCAGATCGCACTTTGTCTTGAGAAAAAATAGGGTGCGATCGCTTCACTTAAGCCGTTTACCGACAGACTCCACCAAAAATGTCATCATAAAGAAGGACAAGAGACTGAAGTTGTGTAAGATATATAGCCTCCAACCCTAAGCCTTAAGCCCTGATTCTAATGAAAGAGCTTGACCCGTTAGACAATCCAAAGCTTCAGCACCTACAACTGTATATCTACCTTATTCCAGTACTTGGCTTTTTTCCTGCCCTCTGGACGCTTTACTGTCGTCAAGGTAGTCGGGAACAACAAGCTGTAAGTCGTCTGTCTGTTACCTTGGCTTTTGGTTGGTTGGTCAGTTACATTTTATTATCAGCAGGGGTGCCGTTCTCAGAGTTCTGGACACTACGCCTGTTATTTATGAATACCCTGCTCACTTCGGGTTACTTCTTAGTGAGTGTTTGGTTAATGGTGCGTCTGTGGCAACGTCGGTCACCGCGCTTACCAGGGATCAGCCGTGTTGCTGAAGGAACCGTGCGTAAGCATTTATCTTAAGTTAAAGCTTCTAAGCATTTCGGCATTGGCTGCCCCCGTGGTGAGGCAGTGTTGATGCATCTATCAAAGCGTCGATTGCTCAAACTCTATCTCGCGCAGGGTGATGGGTCTTAGCCTAGTTAGTTTGAGTAATTGGGGATAGAGAGTAGAGAAACTGGGAAATCTTACCCAGCTAACGCCTCACTAGTTCCCAGTCCCCAAAGCAACAAGTTATATTCAGTTGTACCTCTTTGCTGAGTAATTCCCTGGTATAAGCAGCAAACTGTCCAAAAAACTGCTATGAGTGTTCTTGATTAAACACTTTGTATCAGGCTCAGGGTGAAGCATTAGTACATTGGTGAGTTATCTTTTCTAAATTCCCATCCTTAAATTGCACGTGTGTGAGGAAGCCAAGTGGCAGCTCGAAAAACTTACGACAAATCCAGTCCGGGGCAACAAACGACTAACCCTGGTCGGAAAACGCCTTTGAAGGTCAAGCAAGGGCATTGGCTCTGGCTTTGGTTGGGCTTTACTGGCGTGGCAATGTTGTCCGCCACAGCAGGAGCCTTGCTAGCGGTATCCCTGTCCAGTACGCCCTTACTACAAAGTAAACTTAGCCCAGATGAAGCCGCTATTTTTAGCAAGGGTGGGAGTATCTCTCGCAGTAGTATGCGGCTTCCAGAGCTGACTCGACCAGTCAACATCCTGATTTTAGGAACTAAAGTACTCACCTCTGACTTACCGAGTCCTCCAGAAGAAGATGTGGGCTACCACGCCCTAGTCAACTCTTTTGATGGGCTTTCCGATACGATGCTTCTCCTTCGGTTTGACCCAGAGGCAGAAAAGCTCAATGTTCTGTCCATTCCTCGCGATACTCGTACCTATGTAGAGGGGCATGGCATTACTAAAATCAATGCTGCCAACTACCACGGAGGGCCAGCGCTGACGGCGAAGGCAGCAAGTGAACTCCTTGAAGGGGTTGGGATTGACCGTTACATCCGCGTCAATGTACAAGGTGTCGAAAAACTGGTGGATGCTTTAGGTGGGGTTACTGTCTATGTCCCAAAGGACATGAAGTACAAAGACGACTCTCAGCACCTCTACATCGACCTCAAGGAAGGCAGACAGCACTTAAATGGCGAACAAGCCATGCAGTTTTTGCGGTTCCGCTACGACAAGTATGGTGATGTTGGTCGGGTGCAGCGTCAGCAAACTCTGATGAGAGCGCTTATGGAACAAGCTCTCAATCCCACGACTTTGGCTCGAATGCCAAAAATCCTCTCAGTTATTCAGTCTCATATTGACACGAACTTAACGGTCGAGGAGCTAGTTGCCTTAGTCGGTTTTGGTACTAAGACGAATCGGTCGAATGTACAAATGCTGATGGTACCAGGGCGGTTTAGCGGAACTGGGCATAGTGAGGTCAGTTACTGGCTACCAGACCATCGCCGAATCGAGCAGATGATGGCGACTCACTTTGACCAAGGGTATGGTGGCGATCGCAATACTGACCTAAGCTATTTGCGTGTAGCGATTCAAGATAGTACCGATGATCCAAGTGCTGTTGAATCTTTAGTCAGCCAACTTCGAGAGGCTGGCTATCCAAATGTCTATGTTGATGAGGCATGGAAGGAACCGTTGCGTGTCACTCGTATCGTCGCGCAACAGGGAGACGGCAGCAGTGCTGAGACTATCCGTAAATCCTTGGGATTTGGAGAGGTGCGCGTTGAAAGTACCGGCAGTCTGGATTCGGATGTCACTATTCAGCTAGGTCAAGACTGGCTACAAAAGCAAGCTTCTTCGGAAAAGGGTTTGCTCAATTTCTAAGACGTTGATTGCTTCGTTTAGTCACCCAAACTTGGTGGCTAAACGGCTGCTACTTCTGCTGAGTAGTCTTGAGGACAATAGAGCTAAAAATAATTGCGATCATCTCTCAATAAGTTGGTATAATTCTTGAATGATATACAACAGTAAAGTTGAGGGCAGAAGGTTGAATAATCACCTCTGCCCTGGTTCTTCTCTCGGATGACAAGTGGTTGATAAACCAGCGAACAAAAAGTTAGTGGCTTAGGCAAGCGACTAAACTTCTTGATTTATATTTTACCTACAATATATCTAATAACTTAAGTATTTTTACTCTTTAATTCATTGGCTACCTTGCTAATGTCTCGTTTTTTGGTCAAGCGATCGCACTGGAACTCAAATTTTAAACAATGTAAAAGTCGAGTTGAGTATGGACTACACCGCATTTAGCCAGAGAGCGATCGCTCTTTTCCTCAAGCATCAAAAGTTACCTCATCGGAAGATGTTGCAACAGTGTCGATTAGGACTACGCGGTCTAGAGCTAATTATTGAATGTCCTGATCGAATGACAGTACAGGCTTTGTGGCTTAGACGGAGTCACATTGCCAAATCAGCACCCATACTAGGATTGATGTCAATACGGTTCCGTTGAGAGCGTACAACGAATACTATTGAGTCTAAAAAATGATTTTACTCTTCAATAGTATTTTGAACCCGTTTATGCTTAATCATCTGGAAACCTTCGAGGGTTGGCTGTTAGTTGTCTTCAGCAACGACCAAGGCTACCATTTTCAATGCTTTAATCCCCTGGGAGAGCACGCGGGTAAGGTTGGTGCTTTTGTATCAGTTCCCTGGGCTTTACATAGTGGACGCAAATTCATCACAGGGGCAAAGTTAAAGGGATGACTGTCTACAGAGAACAAGACTATTGAAAATAAATTTTAATAGTTATGACTGAGCAACAGAATGCCGCAAAATCCAATTTTGCAAGATTGGATTGACAATTTCTGGTGCCTCATCTTGAGGACAATGACCTAAGCCCTCTAAAGGAATAAACGCTTCTACCTTCGAGAAATTAGCCAACTCTTTCCCCAGTTCAACAGGTTCCCAAGGGTCCTCTGTTCCCCATAAAAACACAGCAGGGCAAGCAAGGCGAGGTAAAAGTTCTTCCGCCAAGGGACCAGAAGAATAGCGCGTAAAAGCAATAAAGACATCTACAGCCCCAATATCAGCAGCAGGTGCCATCAGCAAATCAACCAATTCGTCTGTCACCATTTCAGGATGGCGGTACGCTTGCATAAGAATTTTTCGGACGACCTTTGGTTTAGCAAGCTGACCAAAAAATAACTGACCAATCCACTTGATACTGAGTAGCGATTGTACTGCTGGTGCCCCGACACGCCTATGCCAAGGTAGTGCAGCACGTTTCTTGTCATGCAGGAGTCGCAGGGAACAGTTGAGCATGGCTACTCCTAAGGCGATATCCGGATGATCAACGGCAGCTTGTAGCGCCACAATACAGCCAATAGAATTTCCAACCAAAAAAACGGGTTCACCAACTACTTCCCGGCAGAAATCTGCTACTTGCTGCCCCCAAGTTTCAAAGGTGTACTCCACTTCAATACCTGGAGTTGGCTTAGCAGAAGCACCGAAGCCAATCAAGTCAATCGCATAACACTTACAGTTTTCTCCCAGTACAGGTAGATTCTTGCGCCAGTGTCCCCAAGACGCTCCAAATCCATGCACCATGACAACGGCTGGTCCTTTGTCACCTTGGGTTTGATAAACAATTGGGAAACCTCGCCAAGTCCAGGTTTTCGTCTTGGTGTTCTCGTTGGTTGGGGGGATGGAAGAAGAAAGAGTCATGAATGTTGAACGTGCTACTTTATATTTTGTAACAAAAATAGCTTACTCTTCCTCTTCTACCACCTGTTCGACATAGTTCTGGACTAAAGGCACTTGAAAGCGGTAGCCAGATTCTGTTTTCTCCAAAATCTCTTTGCGCTCCAGTTTTCGCAATACGGCTTTGTCTTGCGGTGTGGGAGTTTCCCCTTGGACTAGATGCTGGAGGAGATTGCGATCGCGATCAGTCCGAACAGCAATGACACGGGCGGCTGATTGGCTCTAACTGTCTCATGCCTAGATCAGGGTATTTCCTTGAAACAAATGTTGTAGCCTATTTACTATCAAAGTGTATGGAAACGTGCAAATTGTTTGCTAATGATTGACTTCACTGAGATTCCATATGATCGAGATGACTGGGAATTATTTTCTAGAGATTTTTTACAAGCGATAGGTTTACATATTGAGACACCTCCAGATCGCGGTTCAGATCATGGTCGTGATTTGCTAGTAACTGAAACAATTTCTGGTGAGATAGCCAATATGCGCTTGCGTTGGCTTGTCAGTTGTAAACATTTCGCTCACTCACGTCGTTCTGTCACTGAAAATGATGAACAGAATCTTTTGGAACGTGTTCGAGGCTTTAAGGCAGATGGTTTCATTGGTGTTTACTCTACACTTGCATCATCAGGTCTTAACCATCGATTAGAGCAACTTAGAGCTAGTCAAGATATTAAAGACTACAAAATTTTTGATTATCGAGAAGTTGAGAACAGGCTAGTAACAGCAGGTTACTCATCTTTATTGATGAGGTACTTTCCGGAGTCTTATAAGCGTATAAAACCAATACACTTACTATCTAGTGAATACATTCCCCTTAGGTGTGCCTACTGTGACAAAGACCTTTTGCAAGAGTTGTTTACTGAACACCTCTCTGGAAATCTAATTCTTATTTCTAGTTTTGATGGGAGTCAGAAAAAGACAACAAAAGTCTTTTGTGCCTGCAAAGGGAGATGTGATGAAATTTTATCAAATCGATATGCAGGAAAAGACTCAATTACAGGGTGGCTTGAGATTTCCGTTTTAGTTATTCCAACAGAGTTTTTAACCAAACTCTTTGCATTCATGAATCAAATTCGTGAAGGAGGGTATCATACTTACACCGACGAAGCCTATGGCGAGATGAAATATATCTTTATTGTCATTGCTCAAAAGGTATTACGTGCGATGACTGAAGAAGAATGGCAAAGAGTGGGTCAGCTTCGATCCTTTGAATTGTAAAAAGTACACATATTAATGTACACATAAGCGTTGTCTTTTCAAAGTTACTCAGAGCCAAGCGGAAGCAGTTTCATCTTGCTTGGCTCTGATGAAAGCAAAACGTACTTCCAGTAAAGTTTATGCAATCTGTTATCGACATTGGCACACTGATTGTCCGCACACCGGGAATTTGCGGCGGTCGTCCTCGGATTGCTGTCACCGGGGTTTCTGTTCAGCGGATTGCAGCTTGGTGCAAGATGGGACTAAATGCAGAAGAAATCGTCGAGCGGATGGGTAATCTGACCTTAGCTCAGGTTTATGCAGCTTTGACCTATTACCATGCCAACCGAGAAGAAATTGAAGCTTACCTGACTGCTGAGAAAGCAGATTACGAGCGACTTGCTGCCGAGATGGGACAACTGGGATGAGTCTGATTTGATTATTTATCGATGAAGATTCCCCTGCTGTTTCCATTGCTTGATAGCGTCCAAGAACGCTTTGCGATGAAACGGTTACTCTACGGCGATACTATGGATGCACATCAACGTATTTCACTAACGATTCATAGACTACCGCGACATCATTACAATTGAACCGGGCAAACGCAGCGGTAAACCCTGCATTCGAGGAATGCGAATCACGGTGTACGACATATTAAAATATCTTGCAAGCGGAATGACCCAACAAGAGATTCTGGAAGACTTTTCTGAACTCACCTCCGAAGACATCAAAGCTTGTCTTGCTTTTGCCGCAGATCGTGAGAATTAGTGGACGTAAGAGAAGTTATCGGAGAACGTGGCGAATCTATTTTCCGGGTTCTCATAACCCGTAAACATCCCACTCGTGGCTATTTATTCGAGCATCCACGATTTCTTGGGGAAAAGAAGCGAACTATAGACTTTCATGTAGAACTCTTTCATGAGGAGTCTTTAATTCCCTTTTTCTTTGTACAAGTTAAGTCAACATCTGAAGGATACACTCAGAGGGAGCATCGGCTAAAAGTTCAAGTCACTGCCACTGACATGAAGCGCCTTGCTGCTTATCCCGCCCCAACTTATATTGTCGGTATTGATGAGCCAGGAGAGCAAGGTTACATTAGACCTATCCGTAAATGCGAAATGCTTGCTGTAAGACGGTTTGAGAGATAATGGCACCCGTGCGAATCGAACGTTCAATTGACGTAATAATCAAGCTTGGAGGGGAGAATTT
>NZ_JACJNU010000055.1:0-204402 GCF_014849525.1 Microcoleus sp. FACHB-SPT15
TGCTTCTTGAGGATGTGATTCGATTCTTTCCAAAGGACTTGTCATTACTAGATGCACGGAATTCTTAATTATTCTTTCATCATCCCACAGCTTTTCTATTAAGGATAGGTCTATTGAATCGAACTCTCAGCAGTTAGCAACTTACTTATCATGCTAAGAAGAAGCTTTGTGGATGTCCAACACACAATTGATCACCAATTAACACCTTAAAAGTTCAAATGGAATTGCGATATCTCCGTTACTTTGTCGCCGTAGCTGAGGAACTTCATTTTGGTCGGGCAGCACAACGACTTCACATGGCTCAGCAACCGCTCAGTCGTCAGATTCGTGATTTAGAGTCCCAAATCGGTGTAGAGTTGCTCCATCGCACGAAACGCACTGTACGTCTAACCCAAGCAGGGCAAGTCTTTCTCACAGAGGCAAGAAAAACACTCGCCTGTGCTGAACACGCTGTGCGATTAGCGCAACGTACAAGTCGAGGGGAAATTGGAGAATTTGCTGTCGGCTTTACGGGTCCAGCTTTAAATAGCGTGCTGCCTAAAATTGTTCGTTTGTTCAAAGAGCGATATCCACAAATCGATTTAGCACTGGAGAGGCTCCAAACAAATGAGCAAGTTGAAGCACTTGCCTCTGGTCAAATTCAGGCAGGGTTACTACATCCACCGATAGAGAATGACACGTTGATCTTAGAAACGATTCATCGAGAGGGTTTAGTTGCAGTTTTGCCGGATACCCATCCATTGGCTGAGGCTAGAACAGAACCCATCTCGATTAAAGAGCTATCGAATGAACCTTTCATTTTCTACCCACGTCATGTTGGTCCGGTTCTCTATGACCGCATGATTAGCTTATGTCAGCAAGCAGGCTTTAGCCCAAATATTGTGCAAGAGGTGATTCCTCAGCAAACCATTCTCGGTTTAGTTTCAGCGAACATTGGTATCTCCCTACTTCATGCATCTGCACAAGCCTTTGCACCCTCTGGAGTCGTCATTAGGCAATTATTAGAGCCAACGCCAGAATTGGAACTTGCTGTTGCTTGGTATCCCGATACTGTGAGTTCTGTTTTATCTTCTTTTTTAGAGATAGTTAGGGAAGTTGCGTTTTCACCCAAGCTCTAAACGCTTTCATGGCTTTATTTCTGCCTAGCGTTTTACTCTGATTCAGATATTGTGGGATTATCTCAACTAGAGGTAAGTTTAGGAAATTCGCGCTAACCTCAGACACAATGTATTTACCGTCTTGTAATACATTAATTTGCAACTCCCCTTTCTCAAAACGCCAAAGTTCAGGGACTCCTAGTGCTTCATAGATATTAGGATGAGTCCGAGAGGTTACATCAATTTCTAGTGCTAAATCGGGAGGTGGATCTACAGCTAAATCTATTCTGTCTTTCCCTCGAACTACGGCTTCATTTTGGATATAAAAACAGTTGTCAGGTTCTATCCCTTTAGTCATCTCCTGATTTTTGAATGTTGTCGAACCCAAGGGACAAAATTCAATATCTAGCTCTTCGAGGAGTGCTTTCACTAAATCGCCAATATTTTCTTTACTACGTTCATGAGCGGGTAGGGGAGTCATAATCTCCAACGTTCCATTGTCATAAGCAATTCGAGCAGTGCGGTGTTCTCCTAAATCCTCCAAAATCGTTTCAAATTCCTGCCAACTTACATCATGTAGCAGTACCCGTTGTCCTGGTGGTACACTGATGCGCTTGAGTTCTAATAACATTCCTCAGTTCCCACTACATCTAAAACCAAAAATCAACACGGTGCTGTTCTCTGTCACTACAATTCCTCTCAGTTGTAGTTCACACTAGTTGTTGCTTAGTTTAATATCCCCCAAGCATTCCTCGCCGTTTTGCCTGCCGCTCAGCGAAACGGAAAATCAGCAACCCTACAGTAAAATACCCAATCCCGTTCAGCAAAGCCAATCCAAACTGAGCAAGGTTCAACGCCTCACCCCGTGCCATCAAATCTCGCAGTAATCCAGCACCTGCTGTCATCGGTAGCAGCCATCTAAATACCTGCAATGAACCCGCCCAAGTTTCTGTAGGAGTTGCAATCAAAAACAACAGTCCAAACTGGATGATTCCGATTAGCTGCTGAACCCGCTTGAGCAGTAGCGCTAAAGAACCCATGATAAACGCTAGACCATATGCTCCTAGTAATACTGTAAATAGAGGAAGCAACAATGTTGGCGGAAATTCCAAGCGGCTTCCGGTAAGCGCCATAATAATCAGCACAATGCATACGATAATTGTCAATTGCAGCATTAAGCTGGCTAAGGTTCGCATCACAAAGACTTTTGGCGCACCAAACGGTGAGAGAAATAGCTGCTCTAGGGTGCCAGTCTGAGCTTCATATTGTAAGCCCCCAGCAATGTCGGTCATAATGAACAGCACCAGACTCCAAAGCACATACCCAACAACGATCGCATCAAGGCGATCGCCAAACTGCAATGAAGGACCCGCAATATAACGGGCGCTTAAAAATAATCCATAGAAAATAGATGTGGTAATTACCACTCCCCCAATCGCCTCAGTTGGGTAGCGAATAAACTGAATCCAGCTACGCCGCAACTCAGCAAGGAACAGTTCAAACATCACTTCCTTCTCGCACTAATTTCAAAAAGATTTCTGTGAGGTCGGCTGTGTCCTTTTTCACCTGTACTAGGGGTAAAGGCTTAAGAACATCTAGTACCAAATACAATCCTTCGGGACTACCTGTATAAACAACTTTCCCGGCTTGGACTGTTGCGCCAACTTCGCTAAGAGTTCTAACTCGTGAGGCGTTGAGTTCACCTTCTACCTCAATTGTGTAGGCTGTGCCGGAAAACTGTCGGATCAGGTCACGAGTGGGTGAAGAGGCAATGATTTCACCGTTTTGGATAATCGCTACTCGGTCTGAAAGTTCCTCTGCAATGTTCAGTTGATGAGTTGTGAGGAGGATGGCGCAACCTTCTTGTGCGATCGCTTTTACTAAGGCTTTGACATTCTGTGTCGCTTCCACATCCAGCCCCAAGGTTGGCTCATCTAAGAGTAGCAGTTTGGGTTGATGGATTAACGCAACTGCGATCGCAAGCTTCTGCTGCATTCCTCGCGAAAGCGCTTGAACCCTCGTCCGACGCTTGGCTAAGAGGTCAAATCGCTCTAAAAGTACCCTGCCACGCCGACGAACTTCAGCGCGATTCAGCCCTTTTAACACTCCAAAATATTCTAAGTTCTCCTCAGGTGATAGCCGCCAGTAGAGGTTACGATTACCTTCTAGCACAGCACCCACGAGGCGTAGGGTTTGTGGGTTATGGTGAGGGTCAAGTCCAGCAATTCGCACTCGACCAGCATCCGGTCGAATCAGCCCCGCAATCATTTTAATTGTGGTTGTCTTTCCTGCCCCATTGGGACCCAAAAACGCCAGAACTTCACCAGCCGCTAGGGTTAGGGAGACGGAACGCACAGCTTCAACAAGCTTGCCTCCGTATCGGTAAGTTTTTCTGAGGTTGTCAACCTCTAGTGCTTTCATGCCACCATTATCACTCGGAACTATTAAATAGTGTAAAGCTCTCTCAGGGTATGGAAGGCAAATGCAAGTAGATGGCTGTTGCTTCTACTAGTGCAGCACGGCGGAAATAACTATCCAGTTAAAAAAGGTTGAAAAGCTTACTGTGCAGGCTTTCTTCCCTTCTACCCTCTGCCTCCTATCTTCTGCCTTCTTGCACTAGTAGGGTTGGTACAAAATCTCTAATGCCCAAATCTAGGGCATTGCACAAATATCTGTTGAGAAGATAAAGATATTGATTCGTCTCTCCCAAGAAAGAGGTAGAGAACTCTTGAGTCGGTAAAAATTCAAGTAACATCTTGACATAAGAGGCTTGTTGTGTGGAATAAACAGGAGGCAAACTTTGGTAACGCCTTTATGTGGTCAGGCATTGATCCAAAGAAGGTTAAGCAAAGAATACAAATGATTACTAACCAGATTGAGGCGGTTCTACTTAAATTTGAAACTCAAGTTGACGATACCTCTAACAATCGTAAATAGCTATCTCTATGTTCGGGTGCATCTCCTCAATCGCATGAACGTAAGAATCTCTATTGATAGTAGGACTTGTTAGAAATAGGTTTACAAGTCTTGTCTGTTTGATACCTCATCTGTCCATTAGACTTACTGTTATAAGAAACTTTCCCTACCAAAATTCATCAGTTAGCTGGAAACGCAAAGATTTGAACTTATGCGGGGCAAAAATGCGATCGCACCCTCCCTCTTGAGCAACAATAAGAGCAAGCCTCAAGTAGCGCAATGACGGATACGCTGGGCAAAATCAAAGAATTCGTTAACTATGCTCGTTCCCTCAAAGGTTATGAAAAGGGTGAGGCACAGGTGTTTTGCGATCGCCTTTTCCAAGCGTTTGGTCATCGGGGATGCGTTGAGGCAGGAGCAAAGCTTGAATATCGGCTGAAGTCGAAAGGGAAGCACACAAAGTTTCCAGATTTAGTGTGGCGTCCAAGGCTTCTTCTAGAAATGAAGAGTCGTGGTGAGAAGCTTGAGGAACATATTCAACAAGCTAGGGAATACTGGGATGAGCTTAAACCCCAGCCTCGATATGTTGTTCTCTGCAACTTCGATGAATTCTGGATTTACGACACTACGCTTCAGCTTGAGGAACCCGTTAATCGGGTGAAGTTAGAAGAGTTACCCCAACGATATGCTGCGCTGAATTTTCTCTTCGCTGGAAATAGTGATGTTGATGAACACAGGGGTAATTATTACGAGAATATTCCTCCCAGTGGTGCAGTGCAGTTGTTCGGGCGCGAACAGGAACTTGGAAGGCTGCATCAGTTGTTGAATCCCTCTGCCCACCTTACCAAAGGGGGAGAACAACAGAATAAGCTGACGATTGCCGCAATTGTAGGCATGGGCGGCGTTGGCAAAACGGAACTGGCGATGCGATATGCGTGGCAGCATTTACAAGGTTTGGGTGATGGTGCAGGTGGTGTTTGCTGGGTAGATGCCAGAGATGGCGATGTTGGAATTCAACTGGTTAATTTTGCACGTAGTCTCTTGAACCTGAACCCGCCAGAAGATTGGGATTTATCAACTCAGTTGAAGTACTGCTGGCGAAATTGGCAACCGGGAGACTGGCTGATAGTTATCGATGATGTCACCAACTACAGGCAGCAGGTAAATCCTTATAAGCCGCCGGAATCATCCCAGTTTAAAGTGTTGCTCACAACGCGGGAAGAGTTGGGGCGACCTGTAGAACATTTAGCGCTCAATAAACTGCAACCAGAGGCAGCACTGGATTTATTAACATCGCTAGTTGGCGCGGAACAAATTCAAAAGGAAATAGATATTGCGGAACAACTCTGTCGTCAGTTGCTGGACTATTTGCCTTTGGGATTAGAACTGGTGGGACGCTATCTGGAGCGTGACCCAGATTTGTCGCTCAAGGCAATGCTGTCTCTACTGGAGAAAAAGCGGCTCAGACACAAATCAGTTCTCGAAGCTGGCTCAACGATGACTGCTCGACTGGGGGTTGCTGATGCCTTTGAATTGAGTTGGGAGCGATTAGAGGAAAATGCTCAATTTTTGGGCTGTCTACTAAGTTTGTTTGCCTCAGCTGATATTCCTTGGGATTTGGTGAAGCTGGCTTACAGCAATATGCCTTCCTCGGAAGATGAGGAGATTGATCTAGACATACTGGAAGAAGCTAGAGCTGATTTAGTGCATTTCAACCTGCTACAACGCATAGGTCAGGGAAGCTACCGCCTTCATCAGTTGATTCGGCAGTTTTTGCAGGAGAAACGAGAACAGTCAGCTAAGGTAAATACTTGCAAACAAGGGTTTGTATCGGCAATGGTGGCAGTAGCAAAGCGAGTTCCTGACTCGCCCACCCGTCAGCAACTTCAGGCAGTTGCTCCTGCTATACCTCATGTGGCAGAGGTAGCTAAAGACAGAGACTTAAGGGATTTGTTAAGCGACGAGGATTTAATTAAACCTTTCACAGGCTTAGGCAGCTTCTATGAAGGTAAAGGGTTGTACGACCAAGCAAAACCCTGGTTTGAGCAGTGCTTATTTTTCACTCAAGCCCGTTTTGGCTCAGACCATCATTGTGTAGCAACCAGCCAGAACAATCTGGCACTTCTCTACAATTCTCAGGGTCGCTATAGTGAAGCCGAACCCTTATTTTTGCAAGCTTTGGAACTCCACAAACGCTTGCTGGGAGAAAACCATCCCAATGTGGCAAACAACCTGAACAATCTAGCAACTCTCTACGAAAATCAGGGGCGCTACAGTGAAGCCGAACCCTTGTTTTTGCAAGCTTTGGATCTCACCCAACGTTTACAGGGAGAAGCGGCTCCTTTGGTAGCAGCCACTCTAAACAATCTGGTAAGTCTTTACGAAAATCAGGGACGCTACAGTGAAGCTGAACCCTTATTGGGGCGAGCATTAGAACTTGCCCAACGTTGGTTGGGAGAAACTCATCCCATAGTGTCCGTCAGCCTGAGCAATCTGGCAAAACTATATCATTCTCAAGAGCGCTACAGTGAAGCTGAATCCCTGTTCTTGCAAGCCCTGGAACTTTCTACACTCTTACGAGGAAAAGACCATCCTGATGTAGCAACCAACCTAAACAACCTAGCGAATCTCTACAATTTTCAGGGGCGCTACAGTGAAGCTGAACCCCTATTGTTACAAGCCATACAACTCGCCCAACAATTACTGGGAGAAGACCATCCTGATGTAGCAACCAACCTAAACAACCTAGCGAATCTCTACAATTTTCAGGGGCGCTACAGCGAAGCTGAACCCCTGTTTTTGCAAGCCTTGGAACTCACTAAACGCTTGTTGGGAGAAAATCATCCCAAAGTGGCAACCAGCCTGAATAATCTGGCAAGTCTATACAGTTTTCAGGAGCGCTACAGCGAAGCTGAACCCCTGTTTTTGCAAGCCTTGGAACTCACTAAACGCTTGCTAGGAGAAGACCATCCCCAGGTAGCAGCCAGTCTAACCAATCTAGCAAAACTGTACTGTTATCAAGGACGTTACAGTGAAGCTGAACCCCTGTTTTTGCAAGCCTTGGAACTCACCAATCGCTTGCGAGGAGAAGAGCATCCCGATTTGGCAGAAAACATGAGTAGTCTCGCCAACATCTGCTACCTTCAAGGGCGATACAGAGAAGCTGAACCTATGCTAGCAAAGGCTTTGGACATTTATCATCGATGCTTAGGGTCAGATCATCCTCAAACTGTTAGTTGTAGGGATAATCTTGCAATTCTTCATGATATTCTCAACTCCACAGCAATAAACTTGCCCAATTTTAATCAGAAAGTCAAGAAAAGCAATTCTAAGAAGAAGGGCAAAGGTTTTGGCAAAGGATAAGCACCTAAATGAAGAGGATTGAGAAGATTAGCACTGTAGGCGATCGCACATTCCCATCTCAGGTTAGAACTACGAAAATTGGTTAGTGAGGCGTTTTCCTAACTCTGGCTGGAATCTCAACAGTGGGATTTACCTGAATGCGATCGCACATCTTCTCTCCAGTAACGAAAAGAGCGATCGCCTATCCTAAATTTAGAACTATAGATAAGCCAAGACAACGATGACCCTTGTAATCTCCGACGAAGTTCTCCAAACCATCCAACTGTCCGAGAGCGAATTACTAACTGAAATTGCTATTCTGCTCTTTGAGCAAGAACGATTTACTCTCGGACAAGCCAGTCGTTTTGCCAAGATGAACCAACTTCAGTTTCAACGATTACTTGCCAGTCGCCAAATTCCGCTACACTATGATATTGCTGAACTCAGAGAGGATGTCAAAAGTTTAGAAGCCAACAACTGGCGATGATTGTTGTTAGCAATACATCCCCCATCAGTAACCTTGCTGCGATCGGACAGTTAGAGTTGTTGCAGCAACTTTATGGCAATATAATTATCCCACCTGCTGTCTATCAGGAACTCATTAACTCCGGTGACACAGATCCAGCGACACTCGCTGTTCAAACCTTAGACTGGATTCAAACTCAACCTGTTTCGGATCGAGTTCTGCTAGAAACCCTACAAACTAATTTAGATCCAGGTGAAGCAGAAGCAATTACTTTAGCAGTAGAGATTAATGCACAACGCCTAATTATTGACGAACGAAGAGGTAGAAATGAAGCCATTCGATTAGGGTTGCAAGTGACTGGGCTTTTGGGAATAGTTTTAGCTGCTAAACAACAAGGGCTAATTGCGTCAGTACAGCCTATTTTAGATGATTTAAGAGCAAATAATTTCTGGATTCGTGACGCTTTGTATGCAGAAGTCTTACGCTTAGCTGGAGAATAGTAGACCTGACTTGGACTGAGGAAAGTGATCGCACCTCCTCTCTTGGGCAACGAAAAGAGCGATCGCACCCTACTCTAACTCATCCGGGTCAATATTTAACTCACGCAGTTTTGCCGCAAGCCGTTCAGCTCGTTGCTCAGCTTGTGCGACTCTAGCTTGAGCAGTGGCGGCTTCCTCACTAGGAGTTAGAATCAACTCTCCTGAAGCCGTAAACCACCTTAACCACAAGCGTTCCACGTTTTCATAACGACCTTGCCATAAGCCTAAACGTAAGCCCAAGTGAGGAACGAGCAATCCTTCTTCCCCTACCTCTAAAGACTCGTATGCCCCCCCAACCAGTCGAAATGCCTGGAGTTCATTGGTATAACGACTGAAAACAAAATAGTAAGGAACCCGCAAAATCTGCTCGTACACTTGCCATTTAGTTGGTGGTTTCCCCAGTTGCCGTACAGTCCGTCCCAAATCCTCATCTTCTGTGCCTGGGGATAATAACTCAACCACCACAAACGGACTCACCAGTTCTTGCCACATCACATAACTATTACGCAGGTCGCGACCTTCATAAAGTCGGGAAACTCCCACCACGGCAAACCAATCTGGGCGTTTATACCAATTGAGATGGCGAAGATCGTAGTAAAGATTGATATCAGCTCCGATGAACACCTCATCTAGGTCACAATTAGTCGGCTTGAATGTGTGTCGTAATAGCAGTGGTTGGTATCCGTGATACTCGTCAGGCAAACCTGGCTCCTCTGGATCTTCGCTCTTGAGATCATACATGGTTGGTAAGGTTAGCCGAGGTGAAAGAGGCGGATCGGATTGAGGCGGTAGACTTTGGAAGCTAGTCATGATTAATCTCCAAAATCGAGGACTTTTAAGATGCTGTCTCTGGGTTATCTTCCTATTGTGAGTGAGATGACTCAGCAGAACACCCAAAGGCAAGAATGTGCTTCGCAATCACCTCTGGTTGCTCAAATTGCGGGGCGTGTCCGCAGCCTTTGAGTTCATGCAGAATGGAGTTAGCGATCGCGTTATTAAATTTCTCCCCATCACCCTTTCCTAGAAAGTTATCCAACTCCCCCCACAAAATCAGCGTTGGCTTGTCAATTTGGGTAATCTGTGACTCCTTTAAGCTGTAACCTCCCGTTTTTGTAAACGTGAGAATTGATTCATACCAACCTGGCATTTCTAGAGGCAACGTCGTACACAGCAAGGCATCCACATAGGCAGCATCTCGATTACGATCCACTTTCGCATTTGCCAACGTCTGAAGTTTCAGGAAGCGCCACCATTCCATTGCCAAAGTGTCAAAGGGAGGAAACAAAAATTGACCAATTGGAAAGCTCCCACTGAAGCCAACACTATTAATCAGAACCAGTTGCTTGACACAGTTTGGGTAAGTCAGGGTAAAGTCTATTGCGGTTGCTCCTCCCATTGATGCTCCTACCAGAATCACTGGCTGATTAATCAACGTTTTCCAGAAGCCGTAGAGATGCTTCTTGATTGCCAGAGGACTAAATGGTGTTCCCGTCAACCGCTCCGTAAAGCCGAAGCCTAATAAATCAACTGCCCACAACTCGTTATGAGCGGCAAGCAGTGGTATCAGGCGAAAGAACTCCAAAACAGAGCTATCAAAGCCGTGGAGTAAAAGAATTGGTGTTCCCCCGCTACCTTGCTGGATATAGCTTGTAGCAACGGGTTGCCCAAGAATAGGTGTTGCAATACTCTGACGCAGGAGACTTTGGGCAACTGCAATACAGGTAGAGTCTTTGAGTTGGGTAACAGATGATGGGAGAAAATCAGGAAACATAGACTAGACGACAAAAAAGGGCAGGTACAAGACCTACCCTTACGAGTATTGTGATGTTGTCAAACTGTTAGACCAGTTTCAGGTCTGGATACGCAGCCAAGATGTCATCAGTAGTTAGAGTGTCACCTTCAGCTTGTGGAGTCCAGAGAATTTCTACAGCCAATAAGCGATCGCTAGAAATGCTACCCATCTGACGAATCGCTTGACGTAGCTCATCGGAACTGTTGATGGTTGGGAGTTCTAGCTTGCCTTCAGTACCCACCAAAATCGTAACGATGATGTACTCACCTGGCGCGTCTGTTGCCACTAGCTGCCCACCACTACCCGGTAAAGCGGCTTTGGAAGTGCCTTCTCTAAGCTGATTGTTCACGTTCGAGAGGGTTTCTTCAGTGAACTTGCTGCGCTCAGCCAGTGCTAGTTGATTAAACTTTGCTTCAGCGGCTTCCAGTGCTGTTTGTTGGGATTGAGCCGCACCGTAGACCCAGTATTCAGGGTGACGTAGTAAAGCTAGAGTAGATTCTTGGAGAAGTTGCGCTCTACCTACCGCAGAACCTGTATCGGCACCAAGACCTATCTCATTGAGTTCTTTTTGAAGACCACGAGCATTGGCGAGTAAACCCACTTGCAGACGCGCTACCGAAATCTTAGGGTTGCTGTAACCGGGAACGTCATTGTCACCACCCTGACCCACGCGACGGAAAGTCTGCACCAGGAAATTGGCAAGCGCAAAGAAAATTAGGATACCAAACAAACCACCGAATCCGCCTCCAATGCCAAAGAAGGGAAACAGAAAGGGAAATCCAATTCCACCACCAGGATATCCATAGCCATATCCACCACCATATCCGCCACCAGGTGCGCGATAGCCACCACCAGGAGGCGAGTAGGTACGACTGCTAGGTGCCCGGAAGGAACCGCCACCCATCCGACCCCCAGTACGAGCCGCGAGGGCATTGCTAGCGTTGCCTAGTACTAGGGTAAATATAAGCCCAAAGACCAACAGGGATTTCAAAAGTGGTTTAAAGGCTGAAAAAAGTTTTTTACTCATAAGAAAATTGTTCCTGTCCAAGCTGAGTTATACTTTAGCGGCTCTGATCTCTTAAAACATCTTTCGACCGACAAGTCTTAAGGAAGGAAGCCGATTCAAGGGAGGGTAGTAAGAGTCTTAACCTCTCCTTCTTTAATTTAGCGCTACCCCTTATCCGCTCAACGTCACAGACTGGAGAGATTTCCGAAGATTGCCGTACTTAGGCGTGGGAATTGGGACTTGGGAATTGGACTTTCTCGCCTTGATGCACTAGCCGCCCCCAACAATTGTGACAATTTCAAGATTGTCGCCTTCCTGCATCTGAGTTTGCGACCAAAACTGTCGATGCAGAATCTCACCGTTGTATTCCACAGCAATCAAGCGTGGATTCAAGCCAAGCTGTTCTAGCAGTTGGGGTAAGTGAGTTTGTTGTGGGCAGGTACGGGATTCCCCGTTGACTTGAAGGGTAATTTGAGTAGTGTTATTCGACATGAGATTGAGAAACGCGGGCTTCAAGACTACGGAGAGTTTGTACGCGAGTGAGTTGGGAGAGAAAGTACTGGGTTACGAGAGTAGGCTGTTCTGCCTGCATAATTGCCCGGACAATTGCCACGCGCTGAGCACCCGCCCCTAAGACATCATTAATATTACTGGGGTCAATTCCCCCGATCGCAAACCAGGGAACGGAAGCGTGCTTCGCGGCATACTGTATGTACTCCAAACCCGCTGCCGCTTTACCAGCTTTTGTGGGTGTCTCGTACACGGGACCAACACCAATGTAATCTGCCCCTTCTGCGATCGCGCGTTGCATTTCATCTGGGTTAGTCGTAGAGCGACCGATAATACGCTGGGGTCCGAGTAGCTGCCGTGCTAATGCAACCGGGACATCCTGTTGTCCTAAATGAACGCCATCTGCATCAACCGCTATGGCTAAATCGACGCGATCGTTCATGATAAACAACGCCCCGTAGTGGTGGCACATTTGGCGCAGTTTTTGGGCATGAGAGAGTTTTATCGAGTCATCTGCCACTTTTTCGCGGTACTGTACCAGCGTTAGTCCCCCTTGGAGAGCCGCTTCTACAGTGAAAAACAATTGGTCTGAAGCCGAAGTGACTAGATAAAGACGCGATCGCTCTAATAACTGATGACGGCGGTAGGCAAGTAAATTGCTCTCTAGGATATAAACCTGATAGCGCATTTGCTTAAAAGCCGTACCCATATCCGGGTCATAAAGCTTGCCATATTCTTCCAAGACCCGTAACGCCTCTTCAACACGGCAAAGATTTGCCTGTAATAGATGCTGGATACTAGAACGTTGTTCTTCCCTAGGATGAGTCAACTCAGTACCTGGGTCGCCTGGGGTATCCCGCGAGGCTCGAAGTTCCTGACTATGCCAACTAGCTAGTTCCTGGCGCATTTGCTTACACTCAGCCGCCATTGAGGCGCTGTTTAGACCAAAACGACACCATTCTTCGACAATTCGTAAGCCTTCTCTGGCTCGGTCTAAATTGGCATCTAAAATACGGCAAATCGCTGGCTCTTGCAATCTACGACCGTTATACTGATCGCTCATCGCGAACTACTCCATGATTTTTAATCGTGACAGTGCTTCTCAAGAAGATTCTGACTAGGTTAGTTTGCCGCACTTCGTCGAGCCGATCAAACATCCCAAAGATGTTTGTGTACTACTGACGATACTCTTGAACTCGTTATTTTATACAACAGGAGAAAAAAAGACGACGGCAAATGATAAGTTTCATCGTACCCTCAAGGTCGATTAACCTTGCTCTGCACCCATGGCTTATATGAGAACAGTTGAGTTTCTGGAATAAAAATATAGTGTAGATGCTATTGGGGTATCAAACCGCTCTCGTGGAAAAACGCATCGGCTTTGGCTTAATTGCCTCCTGATACAGATCAGTGGAGAAGGTGGCGGTCAACTTTTACTATTCACAATCGCTTCTGAGCAATCACGTAAACAGCCTGTTTTTCTACGTTCAAACTATAAATACTTGATGAAAGTTGCTTAAACTTGTTGCTGATTTCCGCCGATTGAAATAACATCTATATCAGGTGTAATACGTGTCATACATTGTATGGCAAATTGAAAGGTATCGCAGGATGAAAGGAGTAGGCTGACAACCACAGTCTTCTTGATTCAGCCGTCCTACGGGTTGCATACACCAGGGTTATCTCTTTTTTTAGCTTCAATTTCATCAGTTATCTATTCGCTTAATTCTTCTCTAAATTTTCATTAATGAGAAAAGAAGTCTAAAGCGGTGTTTTGCTTAACTGATAAGCTTTTCATGCCAAAGCAGATCTACTACCCCCTTTTGCAGAAGCTAACAAAAACTGATAGACACATTCTTGTGTCTATTAGGGAAGCACAGCTATAAAGTTATATCCAAATCTAACTTGGAAGTAAATTCGCTCTTTTTTATCTAGGTAGTAGTCCTGTCAGCAAAAGCATTCCCACACACACCACGTAGAGAGTTCTAAGAATGCTAACAGCATCACAGTATCAAGCTGGGCAATTAGGGAATTTGCTCCGAGATTTACAACATGAGCGTGCTGGCGGCTCCATTTATATAGATACAACCGCCAATCCCGATCAAAAACCAAGGTCTCGTGTTCTAGTTTTGAAAAATGGTGAGATTGTTTATGGAGGCTTAAGGATTCCTGATAGTAATCAAGAATTTGTCCGAATGATTGGGGTAAAGTCCAGTTATAGCTGGGCTGACACTGCTATTAAATATACCGCGCAAAAGTTAGTAAATCCCTCATCCTTTCGAGAACTTTTAGACCGAATTGTGCGGATACGAGTATTCAAATGGGAGGATATTGAAACCGTTGTCCATGCTCAAGTTGTGCAAGTGCTAGAGCAATCATTGCCTCATCCTGGACAGTTACGGTTAGATTTTACGGTAGAGTTTGACCTTAGCTATGGCAAAGACGGTCATGGTTTGGACTGGTCTAGAGTCATGCAAGATGTCACTTCTCGTCAACAGGAATGGGCTGCACTTGCTCCTGTTGTCCCCTCAATGGATGCTGTTCCTCGACTTTCACCACGCGGTCTTTTTGTAGTTACAGACAGCAAGGTACAGCAGCATTTACAGCAGTGGGTGAACGGGGTGCGATCGCTAATTGATATTGCCGAGAAATTAGGCGAAGACCCTCTGGAGTTGGCGCGGTCTTATATGGCGTGGGCAGTATCAGGCTGGGTCGCCTTTGGGGAAGATGCACCTGTAACCCAAGAAATTGCTATAACCCAAGAGCAACGTCCGATTGTTCTGAGTGTTGATGACTCTCTTATCGTGCAAACCATGATCAAGCGGACTTTAAGCGATCGCTATCAGGTGTTGTTGGCAAGTAAAGCTGTAGATGCCCTGAAGGTAATTAATACTAATGCGATCGCGTTGCTATTGTTGGATGTCACGATGCCAGATATTGATGGCTTGGAATTCTGTCGCACGGTACGCAGCATTCCAAAATTCCAGAATCTGCCCATTATTATGCTCACGGCACGAGATAAATTCTCTGATAAACTCCGAGGTCAAATTGCTGGTGCAACTCACTATTTAACCAAGCCAGTTGAACCTAATCAATTAATCAAAATTGTAGATGAATGTGTTGGGAACAAAAACATTACTGTTTGCACTTAAATTTAGAACATCTTGAGCATATCTTCATTTGTCAAAGCCCTATCTTTATGTCTTCTAGTTCAACCAATAAATATACTATTTATAAGCTATTCATTTCAAACTACAATTTATTTTCAAGATTTACTCACTTCCTGAACACTTCAAAAACGCACCATGAAAAATAAGCAATACCTAACATTTCGCTTGCACAATCTGCAATACGGAATTGAGGCGGCGCTAGTTCAGGAAATCTTCCCACTTCCGGAACTGACACTCATTGACAAAGCTGTCACTAATATTATCGGAATTCTGAATTTTCGAGGGCAAATTGTCCCAATCCTGCATCTAGATTTACTCCGGCAGTATTCGGTAAAAAGTTGCCATCTTAGTGATTATATTATCGTTATGCAGTGGGAAGGATTACAGTTTGGTCTGGTAGTTCACCAAGTCAATGAAGTGCTAGACGTGAACACAGAGGCAATAGAAACTGAGCCTTTTTATGAATTACTATGTGATAGTGATGCTGAATTCATTGCTGAGGTTGCCAAGTTAGATTTAGGCAACATTGTACTGCTTGATCCTAAAACATTAACCAATCAACTCGATGATATACTTCCTTTAATCTGGGATGCACAAATGCAACTAGATATAACAACATCATCTTCAAATAGTGATGTCGTACAGCAGCTAGGACAGGATGTATTACAGCAGAATACAGAAATCCAAACTCATGAGACTTTTACTAGCTTCTACGACCTATACTGCTTTGAGGTAACTCCTGAAGAAAAAGCGATTTTCCGGCAGCGGTCTGATAAACTCAGACAGTCTGTTGAAAGCTTACAGGTAATAAATGAGCTAATACATTTAGCAGTAATTGGCTTTGAGAACGAATACTTTGGACTGAATTTAGAATTAGTCCGGGAGTTTATTGATATTGACAACTTGATACCAATTCCCTGTTGTCCGAACTATATAGTCGGCAACATGAATTTGCGAGGAGAAATTGTCACTTTAGTGGATATTCGCAATATTTTGAATCTTCCTACCCCTCCAGTCGGTATTGGTTCTCCGGCAGTGGTAGTTCAGGTTGACGATATTGTTACCGGATTGCCTGTAGATCGAGTTTTGGAGATGGTTGAGCTGAACTCTGCTGACATCACACCATTACCCACAACTATCTCCGATGTTGGTGAGCAGTATCTCCAAGGTACTGCTTTTTTTCAGGAGAAATTGCTAAGGGTTTTAGACTTACCCAAAATTTTTACAAAGGGGGAGTTAATAGTGGATGAAGAAGTCTAAGAGCAGGCTTCTGAAAGTAGATGCCAAAGAGAATCATTATTCAAACAGACAAAGAACATAGGAGAAGTTGCAATGAAAATTACTACACAATTACAGGCTACTGTTGTTGGAATCTTAATTCTAGGTGTTGGCAGTGTTGCCACTGCTTTTTTCACGACTACAGGTAAAGAAGGCACCGTAGTTAACCAGGCAGGTATTGTTAGAGGTGCTTCTCAAAGACTGGTGAAGTTAGAACTTAGAGGTAAAGAAAGTGATGAATTAATCCAAAGGATCGATAAGGTAATCAAGGGATTGATTAATGGCGACAAAGACTTAGACTTACCCAAAGCAACTAATAAAGAGTTTCTTGAGCAAATGAAGCAAGTTGAAACTAAATGGGTAGCTCTTAAAAGCACAATTGAGGAAGTTAGACAAGAACCAAAATCGCAGAATGAACTTTTTACACAAAGTGAAGATTTTTTCAAAACTACTGACGATGCAGTAGCAATAGCTGAAGGAATTACGAAGGAAAAAACGCAAAGCTTAAGAACAACGCAAATCGCTATTTTTGTCATAAACGTGCTGATTCTGGTCGCCGTCTGGCTGCTCGTTCGCAATATTACATCAACCTTGCAAAGCTTTGTTGGCACTATTGGTACCACATCAAATCAAATCGCCGTATCAGTTGCACAGCAGGCAAGCGCAGTTAGCGAACAGGCGACTTCAGTCCATGAAACCACGATAACAATAGAAGAACTAGGAGCTTCCTCATTGCAATCAGCAAACCAAGCTGAAGCGGCGGCTGAGGGAGCGCAGAAAGCCTTAAACTTTGCTGAGGAAGGAACTAGAACAGTTGGTTATACGATAGAGGGAATCGTTAATCTGAAAGACCAAGTAACAGCGATCGCTAACCAAATTATCCGCCTTAGCGAACAAACCGATAAAATCTCCACAGTTTCCGACCTAGTGGCAGATTTGGCGAACCAAACCAATATGCTAGCTCTTAACGCTGGTGTAGAAGCCGCCCGTGCGGGCGAACAGGGAAAAGGCTTTGCAGTGGTAGCTGGCGAAATTCGCAAACTGGCAGACCAAAGTAAGAAATCAGCCGATCAGATCAACTCTCTGGTTAATAAAGTGCAAGCGGCGATTAACTCAACGGTTATGGTAACCGATGAAGGCACGAAGAAAGCAACGGCAGGTATTGAACTGGCTGAAGAAACAGGTGATATGTTCGCAAGTATCGCCGATGCCGTTAACCAGGTGTTCCTCAACACTCAACAGATTGCTCAAACGGCTAAACATCAGGCTGTTGCTGTGCAGCAAGTTGTAGCCGCCATGAATGTTACCAACTTAGGAGCAAAAGAAACAGCCGTTGGCATTATCCAAGTGAAAGACGCGACCAACGACCTCAACCAAGCGGCTGAGAATCTTGAGGCTGTGGTTTAAACAAGCGAAGTTGTAAGCGAAGTTGTTTGGTTTGTTGTTAGAAACCCTACAGATGCTAATGATGTATTGCTCTAGGTTACTACGGGTTTGAAATAAGAATGCCCTACTTATTAGGAACGTTCGCGTCTCTCTCCACTTTGATGTTTTCTTTTTTTCATACTCAATTATCGGAGCCTGAAACTTAGTGTCGTTAGTTGTTAAAAAAGCCGCTCCTAACAACCAACAATCAGCAACTAACAACTACTTCCTGAAAGTCATGATGATAGAAGACGAAGAACTACGCAATCTTTATAAAGAAGCCAGTGCCGACCATATCCAGAAAATTGAAGCTGGATTAATTTATCTAGAAAAAAATCCTCTAGATCAAGCCAAACTGGAGCAATTACTGCGAGAAATGCACTCGCTCAAAGGTGATTCCCGGATGTTGGGTGTCAAAGATGCAGAAACCCTTACCCACCAAATGGAAGACATTCTAGGGGCGGTTAAGCGGAGTGAGCGAGTTTTAACCGCCCAAGTGATGAACTGTCTCTATCACGGACTGGATGCTATTCGTAAAATTGCCCAGGAAGCTGTCACGGGACAAGCGGCAGGAGTAAGTGTCTTTCATGTCTTAGCTCAACTCATGGGGGCTGACTCAGACGAGGCATTGCCGGAAATTCAGGAAACGGTTGCCCAATCCAATGTTGCTGCCACTACTCAGTCGATTGCGGAGCAACCTTTGGTGTTCGATGAGGCAGTCCAGGACAGTGAACCAGGGGAACCCACAGCAGAGGCTCTTGCTGTCTTGAGCGATTACCAGATTGACACCATCCGTGTTGAATCTCAAAAGCTCGATAAATTATTGACTCAAGCCAGCGAACTAGTCGTTACCAAAGGTCAAATTAGAGACCGAGTTGCTGAAATTGACCAAATCATGGCTCTCTGGGAAGAGTGGAAAGAGGAAGCATCTTTTAGCCGTTTGACATTTGACGAGTTGGAACGACAGTGGCAAGCTCCCGAACTGCAACCCCTGCAAAATTTCTACAACCTGGTTGAAACCCGTATGGATCAACTGGGAGTTTTGCTGAATCGACTCCGCGCGACAACATCTGAATATAACGCCAAACTGGAAACCGTCGCCAATGAACTAGAGTCGGGAATTCACTCTCTCAGACTGTTACCATTTTCGACGATTTTTAACCTCTTTCCCCGTACAGTAAGAGATTTAGCTAAGCAGCAAGGCAAAGAAGTCGATCTCCAACTCGAAGGTGGAGACCTCAGTGTAGATAAGCGGATTCTAGAAGAAATGAAAGACCCGTTGCTGCACCTACTTCGCAATGCGATCGATCATGGCATCGAAACACCCCAAGAGCGTCAGAGTCTTGGCAAACCTGCGATCGCAACAATTCGCCTCCGAGGTTATCAAGTTGGTAGCACCGTTGGCATTGAAATCATAGACGATGGGCGTGGTTTGGATGTCGAAGCCATTAAACGGGCGGCGGTGGAGCGTGGGATTCGTTCGGCTCAAGAACTGGCTCAAATGTCAGCGGCTGAAATTCAATCCTTAATTTTTGCCCCCGGATTTTCCACCCGCACGGCTGTCACTGAGATTTCTGGTAGGGGAGTAGGCTTAGATGTCGTGCGGGCAAACGTTGAACGCCTTAAGGGAAGCATTCAGGTGGAATTTACACCACTACAGGGATGTTTGTTCCGCATCATGCTCAATAGCTCTTTAGCTACTACGGATGCTTTGATTGTACAAGTCGAGCCTAATGCCTATGCCATTCCTGTGGCATTTGTGGAATCAATGCAGTTGGTGTCTCCTCAGGAAATCTTTACCACGGCTAGCGATAGCGAAGCGTTAGCGAGTCTTCGAGCGTCAGCGGTAGCGACGTTAGGAGCGTCAGGCAGCCAAACGCTTCCATTCCAGGGAGAGTCTGTCTCGGTTGCTTGGCTAGCCGATTTATTAGGCTTACCCGTAAAAGCGCCAACATCCACTAAAGCACTGCACGCTGCCTCAAAAACCTTACCCTGCATTATTTTACGGATTGGCTCCGAACGTTTGGCACTGCTGGTAGATGCAATCTTGGAGCAACAAGACATTGTATTGAAGCCTCAAAGTCAGTTGCTCAAGCGGATTCGCAACATTTCGGGGGCAACTATCCTGAGCACTGGAGAAGTTTGCATGGTGCTGAATCCGGCTGATTTATTCAAGTCAGCACAGAAGACAATTGTGTCTGTCACTGTTAAAGAGTTAGCCCAACAAGCACAAGTCAAACACAAGATTCTCCTGGTTGAAGATTCAATTCCCATCCGTACCCAGATGAAGCGGATTTTGGAAGGTGCTGGTTACGAGGTTACGGCGGCTGTAGACGGTGAAGATGGCTTCAACAAACTAAGAATGGGGAGTTTTGCGGCGGTTGTCTCAGATGTGCAAATGCCCAATCTGGATGGACTAGGACTCACCGCTAAACTTCGCCAATTCCAGGAGTACAAAGATTTGCCTGTCATTTTGGTAACAACCCTTGCCTCCGAGGAGGACAAACATCAGGGGCACCAAGCAGGCGCAAGCGCTTACATCACTAAGGGTGATTTTGAGCAAGGTGTTTTGTTAGATACATTAAGGAGATTGATTTAAATGGCAGCCAACAAAGTGGTTCTCGTTGAAGATTCCCCCATTGCTTTGGAAATTCTGCAACGCTTACTTAGTTCTTCAACAGAGGTTGATGTCGTCGGTACAGCACGCGATGGTGTTGAGGGTCTGGAGGTAATTACTAGGACGAAGCCGGATGTCATCTGTACAGACTTTCACATGGAAAATATGGATGGTCTGGAATTGACTAAGCGCGTCATGGCTGAAGACCCCCGACCCATTTTGGTCATTAGCAATTTTGTGCAAAAGACAGATATTGATAATGTCTTTCGCCTGCTGCAAGCCGGAGCTACAGATGTTTTTCCTAAACCTAGAACTGATTCCCCTACCGATTACGAGGGGCTTAAAAGTGCGCTGATTACCAAGATCAAAATCCTTTCCACAATGAAAGTGACCCAAAGACGGCAACAAACGGCTTCGCTGACTGCTCCTGCTAAGCCGATCGCATCTGGGGCGTTTTCAGGAATGCAACCGCTGATGACGAATGTCAGCTCCCGCGTTAAGGTGATCACGATTGGGGCTTCCACAGGTGGTCTGCCAGCCATCCAGAAGATTATCTGCCAACTGCCAGCGAATTTCCCATTGCCAATCATTTGTACGGCACACGTCAGTCAAGGTGTTTTGTCAGGAATGGTCAATTGGTTGTCTTCTGAGTGTGGGTTGAAGGTGAAAATTGCTGATGTGGGCGAGTCTCCTTCACCAGGAACCGTTTATTTTGCCTCAGAGAAAAACAATCTAGAATTAGACAATCGGGGCAAGTTCATCTATTCAGACTGTCCAGAAACCGATAAGCATTGTCCCTCTATCTCAGCGACGTTCCGATCAATCGCTAGGTTCTATGGCAAGGCAACGGCTGGCGTGTTATTAAACGGGATTGGTCGTGACGGTGCAGAAGGCTTACAGGCAATTGCTCAAGCCGGAGGCATCACAGTTGGTCAAGATGGGGGGTTTGGCATGGTCAAAGAAGCGATCGGTCTGAATGCTGTGCAACAGGTGCTGGCAATTGAAAAAATTGCCCCGTTCTTGCTGAAGACCATATCCGGATAATTAGGCGACTCGCTTGGGGGTCGTATCAAATCAGATTCCAACCTTTGTAATTGTCACAGTAGATATACTTTGACCCCCAAAGCAGCATTGAGCAAAATAAATAGCAACTTGGGTTAGACCCTCACCCACTGGATAAAGTCAGGCTTGGTAGCATTGAAAACATCTTTATCCTAAAAAAGGAAAATTGCTGTGTCTGCCAAAAACCCCTTGCTCAATTACATTAACGGAGAGTGGTGTACTTCTAAGGCGACTGAATTTCTAGATGTCGTAAATCCCGCTACGACTGAGGTTCTAAGCCAAGTTCCTTTATCGCCAAAAGAAGATGTAGAGGCGGCGACTGTTGCGGCGCAGACTGCCTTTACTAGTTGGCGGCGTGTCCCACCAACTGAACGAGTACAGTACTTGTTTAAACTGAAATTCCTCTTAGAGGAACATATTGATGAGTTATCGCGCACAATTACCTTGGAGTGTGGGAAAACTCTAGCGGAATCCAAAGGAGAGTGGCAACGTGCGATCGAGAATGTGGAAGTTGCCTGTGGGATTCCTACCTTGATGCAAGGTTACAACTTGGAAGATGTTGCTCGTGGGATTGACGAAATTATGATTCGTCAACCTGTGGGAGTCACAGCGATTATTGCGCCGTTCAATTTTCCGGGGATGATTCCCTTCTGGTTTTTGCCTTATGCGATCGCGTGTGGCAATACCTGTATTATCAAACCCTCAGAGAAAGTCCCTCTAACCCTGCAAAAAGTCTTCGAGTTACTTGAAAAGACTGGCTTACCTAAAGGTGTCGTTAATCTGGTTAATGGTGCTAAAGATGTTGTGGATGCCATCTTAGAACATCCAACGATCCGAGCGATTAGCTTTGTCGGTTCTTCCCCTGTCGCCCAGTATGTCTACGGGAAAGGTGCAAGTTTTGGGAAACGGATGCAATGTCAGGGAGGGGCAAAAAATCCGATTATCGTCCTCCCCGATGCCGATATGGAAATGACCACCCGAATTACTGCCGATAGTGCCTTTGGTTGTGCGGGACAACGCTGTTTAGCGGCTTCTGTAGCGGTGACAGTAGGAGAAGCCCGTCATCAGTTTACCGAGGCAATCACCAATGCGGCTCAAACACGAGTGGTTGGATATGGCTTAGATCAGGCGACACAAATGGGGCCCGTCATTACTTCACAAAGTAAAGCTCGAATTGAGCAGTTGATTCAACAAGGCGTAGATGAAGGTGCGGCTGTGCTAGTAGACGGACGCAGTCCAAAAGTTTCAGGTTACGAGCAGGGAAACTTTATCAGACCCACAATTCTGCAAAATGTCAACCCCAAAAGTGAATTAGCTCGCACAGAAATCTTTGGGCCTGTGTTGGGTTTAATGCACTTGGAAACCATTGAGGATGCGATCGCGTTAGTAAACAGCGGACAATGGGGCAACATGGCTTGCTTATTCACCAACAGTGGTGCAGCAGCGCGACAGTTTCGCTACGAAGCCGATGCAGGCAACATTGGCATCAATATTGGTGTCGCTGCGCCAATGGCATTCTTTCCCTTTAGCGGTTGGAAAGATAGCTTCTATGGAGATTTACACGGACAAGGACGACACGCCGTAGAGTTCTTTACTCAAACTAAAGTTGTTGTTGAGCGTTGGCCGAAAACTTGGTCACGTCAGTTCTAAAATAATTGAGGCTGCCGAATCGGAATTTTAACAAAAAAGTCTGTACCTCGTCCTAACTCAGACTTGTAATCGAGGTTGCCGCCATGATGCTGCACAACGATTTGGTAAGAAATAGACAACCCTAAACCTGTTCCCTCGCCGACTGGTTTAGTTGTAAAAAAGGGGTCAAACAAGTGTTTTTTAGCTAGCTCTGTCATACCTGATCCATTGTCACTAATTCTAATGACGACTTGGTCAATTGTTAGTTGTCCATTGTCCGTTCGTTGTTGGGACTGACTCCTAATAACCTGAGTGTGGATGGTAATACAAGGAACGTAGGACGATGCCAAAGATTTTGGTGCGTTGTAAGTGTTGAATGTTGACTCTTCGTCACCCTGGAGGGCTGCTGTTTGATCGCATACCTCCTCTGGAGATGAGTTGAAAGCTTCTAATGTGGCTACGGCTTCTTCCGTAGCCATTACGCTATTTTTCTGTGTGAAGGATTTCACATTAGCTAGCGTCTGCTTGGCATAGGATAATTCTTCTAAAGAAGTCTCTCCGCTAGAATTGGGCGTTTCAGTTTCCTCCACCAAGGTTCTTGTCTTTTCACTCGACGCTTGCAGTGTCATTCCTTTGTACTGGATCGCATCGATCGCATTATTCAGAATATTTAGAAACACTTGGTTCAACTGCCTGGGGTAACATTCTACCTGCGGCAAATCGCCGTATTCCTTAATCACCTGAATCCTAAGCTGCTGTCCCTTTGCCTGAAGGCGATGCTGCAACACTAAAAGCGTACTATCAAGACCTTCATGAAGATCAACAAGCTTCATCTCTGCTTCGTCCAACCGGGAGAAGTTCCGTAGACTAAGCACAATTGCATTAATTCGAGATGTTCCACTCCCCATAGATTCCAAAACTTTTGGGAAGTCTGATGCAATAAATTCGCAATCATTCTCCTCGGCATAATTCTCAATCTCTTCTCCTGGATTAGGGTAGTGGTTTTGATATAGCTGCATCAATCCTAAGAGGTGGGTTAGGTAATTGGTTGCATGGGCAAGGTTTCCCTCAATAATGCCAAGCGGATTGTTAATTTCATGCGCTACACCTGCCACCAACTGTCCAAGTGAGGACATTTTTTCACTTTGCACCAGTTGTACTTGAGTCCGTTTCAAATCACGTAGAGTCGAGTTGAGTTGTTGATTGGCTTCACTCAAATCCTGCTGGTACTGATACAAGCGCAAACCCGCACGGACTCGTGCCAATAACTCATTCAGGTTAACAGGCTTACTCAAAAAATCATCAGCACCCGCATCTAACCCTTCGACTCGATCTGCGATCGCCTCACGAACGGTCAGTAAGATAAAGAATATATTTGCCAGCTCCGGTGATGCTTTCACAGAACGACAGAGTTCCACTCCGTCCATCAATGGCATTACCCAATCACAGATAATTAAAGCTGGATGCAACTGCCTCGCTTGTTGTAGTCCTTCTTCCCCATTTTTGGCTACAGATACCTCATAGCCAGCCAAATGTAGCTCTCGTCTGAGGAGTAACCGCGTGACGGAATCATCTTCAACCAGGAGAATTTTTGACATAGTTGCAGCTTTCCAAATTGACAAAAAAAGGATGTCAGTACCTTTGACTTCTTCCCGATAAATTCAGCTTGCTAGTTAACTGTGCGATCGCTTAACTTTTGTCAATAAAGGCTTGAATTCGATCCAGAATCTGCTCTAACTCATTGACCAGCGTTGCTGCACCCACTAACTGGTTTTGTTTCGCCTGACTTTCTAGTTCGGCAGAGAGTTCTGGCATCTTGTAAATAGCGAGTGTAGCACTTGAACCTTTAAGCTGATGAGCACGACGAGCAACAGCGACACTATCTTCGGCTGATAGGGCTAGCTTAATTTCTGCTAAGTAAGTTACAGCATCTTCCATAAAAACCTGCAAGAGTTCTTGCTTAAACTCGACATCGCCTCTGGCTAGGTCATCCAGGTGTTCCAGATTTAAGGGCACCTCGTCAACGTTTCTAGGTGCAAAAGGGGAAGAGTTTGAAAACATAGAGAGGCGAGAGTTATGCAAGATCATCTGTTCTGAGTTTTGACTTTTCTCCAGCCACGGCTCGATGGCAGGTATACTGTACCGAGAGCTTAGGGGTAGCGAGTCATCGAAAGAGGATTGGGTCGTAGAAGGATGCGGAGCATTCACAGGTTGGTTTTTTAGCTCTGTTTCCCCAGAGAGGGTATAAATCCAGCGCTCTAAAACTAACTCTAATTCTTCTAAGGTTACTGGTTTACTAATATAATCATCCATACCCGCTGCCAGACACTTTTCGCGATCGCCTAGCAGGGCATGAGCTGTCATGGCAATAACGACAGTACGGTGAGATGTCCTTTCAAATTCCCGTAAGAGCCGTGTCGCTTCATAGCCATCAAGAACGGGCATCTGGCAATCCATCAAAACAATATCGTAGTGCGTAATCGAGGAAGAGGCGATCTTGTGTTCACTCACCCTCTCTTTCCAACTGCCAGCATTGCCTGTACGCCCCATCAACTGGTCAAGAGCTTCTTTCCCATTAACTGCACAATCAGCCTGATAACCTAGCACTTTGAGTTGATTGAGGATGACTTTCTGGTTAATCGGTGTATCTTCGACCAAGAGAATTTTCACCCTTGAGCGTTGGGCAATCGCGGCGAGGTTCATTGGTGAAGATTGACGCTGACTCAACGGCAGACTAGTAGAAACATCCGGGTTGGATACCTCATCATCAGGCATCAAGACTTGCCTCAAGCAACCTAGCAGCTTAGACGCTTTCAAGGGTTTAGTAATACAGCCACTAAACCCCAGATCCAAAAGGCGTAGGGTTTGCGATCGCTGATTGACAGCGTTCAAGATTACCCATTTCGGCTGCATCTGTGTAGAATCTGTGCAAATGAGTTGAGTCAGACTTTCAGAATCTCTCTCTAACAAACTAATATCAAGAATTGCTACATCAATATCCTGATGCTTATTCCTCGTAGACTGCAACGTGGAGTGTGCGTCCGCACTACTTGAGGCTTCCTCCACCTGCATCCCCCAGAAGCTTGCTAGGGACGTCACCACACGGCGAATCGTTTCGTTGCTACTGATAATCAAGAGTTTCCGTTCTGCCAACGCGAGACTCGATGTCATTAACGTTGGGACAGGGTTGGGAAGTTTTGCCAGGGGCACTGTAAACCAGAACGTTGCTCCTTGCTTGGCTAAAGGAGTAATTGATTCGTTACCTTGTTGAGATTTGTAGAAACGGCTCCCCAACGCTTCATCTCCCGATTCTCCCGGTACTGACCATCGACCCGGTACAAAGGCAGCACCTCGACTAGCAACGCCAATTTCACCCCCCATGAGTTCCACTAGCTGTTTGGAAATCGCTAAACCTAAACCAGTCCCTCCATCTTGCCGAGTTGATGAAGCATCCACTTGTGAAAAGGATTGGAACAATCTCTTCTGGTTTGCTGGTGCAATACCAACGCCTGTGTCGGTCACAGAAAACCGGATAGAGGCATAACTCGATGTCTCAAATTCAAGGGAAGCTTGGATAACAACTTCGCCACTGGGTGTGAATTTAATCGCATTGCCAACCAAATTGGTAAAAATCTGTCGTAGACGACCTGCATCCCCTTGTAGTTGGGTGGGGACATTTGGGTCAATCAAGACAGCCAGTTCAATCCCTTTATTCAAGGCTGATGTGGCGAGTAAATCAGCGACATCTTCCAGGCAACTGTTTAAATCAAATTGCTGGGTTTCTAGACGCATTTCCCCAGCTTCTAGTTTGGAAAAGTCCAGGATATCGTTGAGCAGCGTCAGCAGGTTCTGGGCGCTCACACGTAATGTTTGCACAAAGTCAAGTTGCTCATAGTTTAGGTCTGTTTTCAAGAGCAATTCAGTCATCCCTAGCACTCCATTCATGGGGGTGCGGATTTCGTGACTCATGTTCGCGAGGAATTGAGACTTAAGTCGAGAGTTTTCGAGTGCTGCTTCTCTAGCTTCCACCAACTCATTAATCCGCTCGGTGACAATCACAACGCCACCTACTGATTTTTCCGGTGTGTACCAGGGTTGTACCGCCCAACGGAGGTACATCGTAGAGCCGTCGGAGCGCTCCCACTTATCTTCTGGCTGAGATTGGACTTCTCCCTTAAGGGCGCGTTGCACAACGACTTGCCAATGTGGAGGGAAGTCAGAAAACCCATTAGACAAACGACCACCAATGATCGATCCCTCCAAGCCATAGTCTGTTAGCCATTTCTGAGAATGGGCAACATAACACAACTTCGTATCGAACATTGCCATCGCAACCGGGGCGTTGGTAATAATTTCCCGCAGTTGCTGACGCTCTCTATCTAGTGCTTGCTCAACTTGCTTGCGCTCGATACCCAAAGCAATTTCATCGGCAACAGAACCAAGTGTATTAAAGGTAGCTTCTGTCAAGGGATGGTGAGCGAACATCGTTATCACTCCCACAAGCTGATTTTCGACAATCAGAGGGTAACCTGCAAAGGCAACGAGTTCCTGCAAAAGTGACCATTCGAGAACGCTAAGTTGTGGGTCATCAAGCAGGTTATTACTAAGATGCGGCTGACGTTCTGCGGCGATGCGACCAACCTTGAAGCGCCCAATAGCAATACTTTGAGGCAGTTCGTCGAGGTGAGCAAACATCCCGGCACTGACTTGCAGCTCCAACATATTGTCAACTGGATTGAGCATCCAAATGCGTGCCAGGGAAGCGTCGAGGTGGCGCACGATCGCTTCTGTACAGTCTTGCAGCATGGTTGATAAGCTACTTCCCTGAGTGAGAGCAAGCCCGATGTCTGCCGCTAGTGCTGTCTGACGCGATCGCTCAATCAGTGCTGCCTCGGTCTGCTTGCGATCGCTGATATTGCGGAACGTTACAGCAAAGCCGTCACCTAATTTGACGGCAATATTCTGAAACCAGCTTTGTATGCCTTCATGTTCGTAATAAAATTCCTTTTCTAGCGGTTCACCCGTCTCAACGACTTGCACATACCCTTCAAACAACCCTTCTGTCCGATTTCCTGGCATCTCCTCTAGTAAATACTTACCAACGAGTTCCTGACTAGAGCGCCCAGTCATTTTTGCGGCGGCTGGATTAGCCAAAAGCCATTGAAAATCAACAATGTTTTTCTGGCTATCCCTGAGTGTCTGGAACGCCATAACCCCATCAAGAGAGCTATTCAACACCCCAGCTAGTAAAGACTGTGAATGTTGCAGTGCTTCTTGGACTTGCTGAGACGCGAGTGCGGCTTGCTTATGATCGCTAATATCTAAGATGAGACCATCTAGACAGGACACTGTCCCGTCATCCCCGTAAACAATCTGACCTTGTTCATAGACCCAACGGATACTGCCCGACTTGTCTATGATTCGGTATTCCAAATGGTAAGACGTACCAGCGACCAGAGCATCCTGAATCATTTGTTGCACGTTTGCAAGGTCTTCGGGATGGATAATACTGGCAAAGGTTCGCACCTGATTATTGACAAAATCGCTAGCAGGGTAACCACTAATATCTGCGATCGCCTCGCTAATGAACAACATTGTCCAATCTGAGTCGAGGATAGAGCGATAAACAGCACCAGGTATGTTATCGACTAAAGTCCGGAACCGTTGTTCACTAGCTTTGAGCGTCTCTTTGGTTGCAACACGCTCTTGCCACAGTGAAATCGCTGAAGCGGCTGCCTGTAGTAAAGCAACTTCTGAAGAGTCCCAGGTATAGGTTGTGGTGTAATTCTCAAACCCAATCAGCCCTCTAAACTCGCCCTTTACCATCAAGGGCAAAATCAAGATTGACAAAATGCCTTGCCGCTCTAAAATAATTTGCTCCGTCTCTGGAAAATCTGCAACCACTCCAGTAATAATCTCACCCCGTCCCAACAGTTCTAGCCAACGCCCAAAACAACCATCGGTAAGGCAAGGAAGAGTAGATTTATTTTTTCTGGAAGCGAGACTATCACTCCACCACTGGGCAGACTGACTCAGTTGTAACTGACCAGTTGCCGTGTGATCGGTGTTAAAGGCATAAACGTGGCTTGCACCCGTTGCTTTTCCCAAAATCTCTGAGATCGAGTGGTAACAACGATTTTTATCCTGGTCTGCCAGCAACCGTTGCTGCACGTCCACGAGTGCAGCAAGATAACTTTCGCGTTTAGCAATGTGTTCCTCAGCTTGTTTTAGCTGAGTGATATCAATACTTGACCCAGCAATTCGATAAGGTTTTCCCTTCTCATCCCGGAAGGCTGTTCCGCGTGAGAGTAGCCAGCGGTAACTGCCATCTTTATGCAGCAGCCGATGTTCAATTTCTAGATGGGAGGTTGAGCCTTCCAAATGAGCGATCGCCTCTATAACCAGTCTCTGCTGGTCATCAGGATGCACACACTCTAGCCAGTCGTCTGGAACAGTACCAATTTCATCTTCGGTATAGCCCAAGAATGTTTTCAGATTAGACCCAACATAAACCTCACGAGTCAGGAAGTTTACCTGCCAAACACCCACCTGGCTACCACTAATCGCCAGTGCGTAGCGTTCTTCGCTCTCCAGTAGCTTTTGCGACATTTGGGCGCGCTCGATCGCGTAACACAAAGCCCGAACCAGTAAAGGGCAGTCTACCTGGCTTTTGATGAGATAGTCTTGTGCGCCTGAGCGAATCGCTTGGATTGCTAGGTCTTCATCATCAAGACCCGACAGCACGACAATCGGTATTAAGGAAGTAGACGATTGCGTTCGGGAAGCGAGTCCATTAGTGGAACTCGCATAGCTTTGCTCATGAACTATGCTCTCAAGCTTTAGCTGCGATCGCAGCTGTTGTTCTGGGACTATTTCCAGGGAATTGTTGGGATTGCTCTCTCGAAGGGCAAAACATACACTCTCTAATGTTTGCAGTCCTTGGCTGTCTGGCAATGACAAATCCAACAAAATCACATCAAAGGTGTCTTGCCGCAACAGCTCAAGCGTTTTGTCAAGCCGTTGAACATGGCTCGTCTCAAAGCGAGTGGCTCTAGCTTCTGACAATAACTCTTTGAAGAGTTCAGCGTCTTTTAAGTTGTCCTCAACCAGAAGAACTTTGAGCAATTGAGCGTCCATGGTTGTGTTTATTATTTCCTTATCTTGAATCCGAACCCAGTAGCCTCTTCCCGACTAGAGCAACAGTTGTTGTCCAATTTAGAAGAAGATCTAGCTGTTGTTGTATGACAGTGCTTCCATTCCTTGCACGCCTGAGCTGTTGAGCAGCCACACGGATGAACTGGCGATCGCTTAGCTAGCTATCACTATCATCGTTGGTGTAATCATAATAACCAAGCCATATTTCAATCTCTGTTATCAGTTTAAGAAAAAATTCTGTAGTACAGCTAATTAATCAATCTGTATTACTCAACAGGTACTAAACCAACCTTGATTTCCTCTTATTTAAAATATCAAGTTGAACATTTAGTTCTTACTCATTTGTCGAATAATAAAATATGTTCGTTGAACGTTTGAATTTTACTTAATCCACAAACTTTTGCTATCCAGATTCCCGACTTCTTGAAGAAGTCGGGAATCTTAGCGTTTACGAAATGGATAGAGAAACTAGACCTAGTCCTTAATCGAAAGCGAAGAGTTATGTTTAGTTCTTTCTACTTACTTATGCTAAGTACAAGAAGTTTGTTTTTTGCTCAATTCACGGCTACAGATGCTGAGGCATTCACTTTGATATCACAGGTCTGTTTGACAGGAATCTCTATTGAAAACTCGGTTCCTTCTCCTGGAACTGATTCACACCCTAGGATGCCTTTATGCTTCTCTACTACAATCTTATAGCTAATGGATAACCCTAAGCCTGTACCTTTTCCTATGGGTTTTGTGGTAAAGAATGGGTCAAACAATTGTGTCTTGTCTTCTTCTTTGATGCCTGAGCCATTGTCTATAATACGCACAGCAATATGACTGGGAGATGAGTATTCTGTGCGAATCCGAATAACCGGAGAGAAGTTGGCTTGGGCGTTTTTGGAATTACCTCGTACTTCTTCTAGGGCATCAATGGCATTACTCAAAAGATTCATAAACACTTGATTGAGTTGGGAGGGATAGCACTCAATTAAGGGGAGTTCGCCATACTCTTTGATCACTCGAATACAAGGATGCTCACCATTGGCTTTTAGTCGGTGGTGCAAAATTAACAGCGTACTGTCTAGTCCCTCATGGATATCCACAGGTTGCACCTGTGCTTGGTCGAGACGCGAGAAGTTTCGTAAGCTAAGCACGAGATGGCGAATCCGTTCGGCTCCAGTTTCCATTGAGGAGAGTACTTTTGGCAAATCTTCAATGAGAAATTCCAGTTCAACCGATCTAGCGTATGCCTTAATTTCTGGGACAGGTTCGGGATAATGCCGTTTATAGAGGCGTACTAGTTCGAGTAAATCTTTGATGTATTCGTTGGCGTAGTGTAGGTTTCCGTAGATGAAACTTGTGGGGTTGTTGATTTCGTGAGCAATACCAGCAACCAGTGTTCCTAATGTAGACATCTTTTCGGTCTGCACAAGCTGGGTTTGGTAGGAATGCAGGTCATGCAATGCTGTTTTTAGTTGTTCAGCTTGAGCGGTTGCTAAGGCGGCAGCAGTACGGCTTTGAGCATACAGTTCAGCTTGATCAATTGCGATCGCTAATTGGTCAACAACGGTGTCAATTAATTCCACTTCGTGGTCATTCCAAGGACGGTGTTCTCGGAAGTGTTCACAAATAATCACACCCTTTTGGTGAGAGCGAGTTTGCACAGGAGCGACAATCAGTGCTTTTAGCCCCATCGCCAATAAGCGATCGCGACTATCCGCTTGCAGTTGCACATCGGTTGCAATGTCATCAATTCGGAGTAAATCTTGCTGTCCGATGGGGCGATCAATTGTTTTGACTTGCTCAATTGTATTGAGCGATCGCATTTCGCTTGGCAGCCCTTTGCAATATGCCAAATGCATTAATTCAAACCGAGGAGGCTCAACATCAGTTTGGTACCACAAGAATTGGCAGCGATCAATTTGCAATAGGGAACGCACTTCTTGAACAGCCGTGTTTACAATCGTGTCGAGTTCTAAAGAACTACGAATTTGGCTTGCTAAGCGACGTTTGAGCAGTTGTTCTCGTGCTTGTAGTTCTCGAAATCGCACTTCTGCTTCCAAAAGTTGGTCTTGGGTTCTTTGCAGTCGTTCATTAGTTGCGATCAATTGAGCCATTGTTGCCTCAACTTCACGGGACTTTTGCTCAAGCTGGCAGCTATATTGAATTGACTGCGATACCTCTGCCAACATATCAAAGACAACAGGTGAAACGTTCTGGCTTAATTCTTCTAGTCCTAACCAAGGCTGCGGTTTAATTAAACCCGGACTTGTGAAAACAATTTCAAATTGACCATTCGGTAAAACTTTACCAATGCGGCAATTCTTGGAGAGATGGTTGTTACTCTCAAGGCTGACTATACCTCCAGGTGCTTCAAACGTCTGTCCGTATGCGGTCTCTCGTAGTAAATCGACATCAAATGACCCAGCTTTTTCTGCCGCTTGTTTCCAAAGGTACACTTGGGAATAAGCCGCCTCAATTGGGTCACTTGTAACGCGATCGCGTCCATATCGCCGTTGAAAATTCTTAACGAAGGTTTGATTTTCAGGGGTGTCAATACTCTGGAAGTAGCTCCAACTCGCGTAGTGACCTGCAACAGTTGCACCACCAATCCGCCGCAGTTCTTCTTCCGCTACACTAATCGCCATGATTGGGATATCTTCGGCGCTAATCCCAGCATCTTTGTACTGTTGGTAGAATGCTAGATTGCTGTCACCGTTGAGAGTACTGAAGACAACATCAGGTTTGACTTGCTTGATTCTCTCAATTAACACCTGAAAATCTGTAGTTCCCAAGGCAACGTAGTCTTCCCCAGCTAAAGTACCACCTTTGCGTTTGAGTTGAGCTTTGATCAGTTTGTTAGCGGTACGGGGAAAAACGTAGTCAGAACCCAATAGATAAAAGCATTTCCCTTTATTTTGGAGTAACCAATCAACGGCTGGTCCAACTTGTTGGTTAGGACAGATGCCCGTGTAGAAAATGTTACGGGAGCATTCTAGCCCTTCATACTCAACGGGATACCACATCTGGGCATTGAGTTCTTCCAAGACGGGTAAGACGGCTTTACGACTGGCAGATGTCCAACCACCAAAAATTGTGGTGACCTTGTCCTGTTCAATGAGCAATCTTGCTTTGAAAGCAAAGGTGGCTGGATTAGATTCTCCGTCTTCAATGACGGGTTGGATGCGTCTTCCCAAAACACCGCCAGCTTGATTAATTTCTGCGATCGCCATCAGCTCAGCATCTTTCAATGATGCCTCACTAATTGCCATCGTTCCACTCAAGGAGTGTAGAATCCCGACGCGCACCGTTGAACTCGGTTTAACAAATGGCTTGCCTGTTTCACTCATTGCTAGACTGTTCCCGAATTGTTTGGCTCTTTGAACGTGCACCTCAACCTGCATTACCAATGAAAGGAAAAGACTAAGGCTATGGGAGGGAGTGGCTTTGCTCTTTGAAGGGAGCCGCTATCTCTCGCGGATTGAAGCCTAGGGATCAGGAGCGATCGCAGATTGTTTCCGATTCCTCAATTGATTTGATCTCTGCGGCTATAGCTATAGATCAAAAAACTCGATTGTTAAGTAATAAACAACTTAGTTTTAGAAAAATTTCATACTAATAAATTTATTTTGCCAAAGATTTTTCGGCGATTTTACCAAATGTTAACCAGTTTTATAAATGAGAATTGTAGTTATTTTTACGCTTAATGGAATGAAGGTGAAGGTGAGGGTGGATTTGGCAGAAAAAATTGTTCCAAATTGATGCTACTCAACTAAGTTAGCGGAAGCTAGAGCTAAACTGAGTTGAGTCGCAAGGGACATTTGATGAGATGAGGGATAACTACGGGTGAATCCTCGCTAAAACCCGTACTTCATTCAGCACAGCCTCGTAACCAGCACCAAATCCGAGAAATTTACCGACATCCCCCTCTTCCATTAGCGCTCGAAATCAATAAAAGTATAAAATTGTTTCCTTATCCTCTTTGGGAAACTTTGACCAATGAAGCGGCTGATTCAAGGTCTACATCAATTTCAGACCAATTACTTCACTGAACACCGAGACCTTTTTGAACTCCTGTCTCAGGGACAGCATCCAAGAGTACTCTTTATAACCTGCTCCGACTCCCGGATTGACCCAAACCTGATGACACAAGCTGAACCGGGTGAAATGTTCATCATCCGCAACGCGGGTAATATTATTCCGCCTTACAATGCCACAAATGGTGGGGAAGGTGCAGCCGTTGAGTATGCCATTCATGCTTTAGGCATTGAGGAGATTATTGTCTGCGGTCACTCCCATTGTGGGGCAATGAAGGGACTGCTCCAAATCGGCAAGTTAGCCGAAGAGATGCCAGCCGTTTACGAATGGCTCAAACACGCTGAAGCAACTCGTCGGGCGGTTAAAGAACACTATCAGGAATATGAGGGCGAAGAACTGCTGAATGCGACGATTAAGGAGAACGTCCTCACTCAGCTAGAAAACCTACGCACCTATCCAGTCATCTACTCGCGACTCAAAAGCGGTAAACTACAGATTCATGGCTGGTTCTACGAGATTGAAACAGGAGAGGTTTTAGAATATAACGCAGCTTTGAAAAAATATGTGCCACCGCAAACCCAATTCTCCAGGGCGGCTTGGATAACTCCGGAGCAGCAAGAGCGAATTTGCAAAGGTTCTAATAGAAGTTAGTTATTGGTTGTTGGTTGTTGTTAGGAGTGAAGAGGATAAAAATTCGTCTAGAAATAGAATTTGTTTGAGTTTTTGCTACAAACTAATAGCTTTCAAAGCCTATTTACTAACTCTACTGATTGCTGCTGGTTTTGATTCATGGGTGGGTAACCTCAATCTCGGTTGCAGCGGAAGTTCAATCCAAAACTCTGTTCCTTTTTCCGGTGCTGACTCACACTTGAGGATACCTCCATGCTTCTCTACCACCAGTTGATGACTGATTGATAGCCCCAGTCCATTGCCTTTATCAGGGGGCTTGGTCGTGAAAAATGCGTCAAATAGATGCCTTTTAACGTCTTGAGTCATGCCAAGACCATTATCAGCAATACAGATAACAACGCCAGTCTGTTCAGCATTGACACAGGTACGAATCTTGATGCGCCCAGCGTGATCGGGGATGTCTTCCATCGCATCGATCGCATTACTCAAAAGATTCATAAACACTTGATTAATTTGTCCAGCACAACACTTGATTGGGGGTAAATTGCCATACTCTTTTACTACTTCAATCGCTTGGCGATTGTAGCGAGCTTTGAGGCGATTTTGTAAGAGCAGTAGTGTACTGTCAATCCCCTCGTGAAGATCGACAGCTTCAACTACGGCTTGATCACTCCGAGAGAAGTTCCGCAGCGACAGGACAATCTGACGAATGCGATCGGCTCCAACTTGCATAGAACCTAAAACTTTTGGCAAGTCTTTGATGAGAAAATCAAGGTCGATCGCTTTTACTTTCGCTTGTATGGGCGGGTGTTGGTCTCCATAGGATTCTTGATAAAGATTCACTAAGTCTAATAAATCCCTAATATAGTCACTGGCATAGCGCAAATTCCCATAAATAAAGCTCACAGGATTATTAATTTCGTGAGCAATACCAGCAACCATTTGACCAATACTCGATAGTTTTTCAGTCTGAATGAGGTAGGATTGAGTGCGTTTTAAATCCTCCAATGTTTGCTCTAACTGTCGAGCGTGAGATTGAACACAAAGAGTCGCAATACAGAATTGTTGAACAAGCTCTGTCTGTTGAGTTTCGAGTTTTAGCTGAGCTGCATCACTTTCTTTTTGATATTGACTAACTAAAGCCTCCAAGGCTTCAAGAAGATTGGTAGTAGATGCTTGAAGAATGGCTTGTAAATGGGGGTTCTCTTGAGTCAGTTGAGTAGATTGCGCCAACGCTCGAACATGAGCAATGTAGCATCGAATTTGCTCATCAAGATAAAAGGGAGCATCAAAATAAATTGCCTTAATGGTTGAAGAAGGCTGACCTGGTAATTTCATCTGTGCATCACCCTGAATCAGCCCATTGTGTGACTTCTCCATCAACTCCATCAGGGCTAGCATTTCTTGTCGGAGCCTTACCTGTTCGCCATTCTCTTGAGTACAGACTAAGTTTAGGGCAAACAGAGCGGCGCGTTGGGACAACATCCGTTGACGTCCACTAATATTAATGACTGCTGCATTAATTTCTCGTGTCGTGCTGATCTCATCAAGATTAAAATAGTTTGCTAGCGCTGTTAGTGGGAGCAGTTCTAAATAGAAAAGATTTCCGACGATGTTAGCACGGGTCAAGGATTGAGGCATAACGCTTGTCTCTTGCTATTGCTATTTGACAGGCAAAAGATAATGGTTCAAAACGACTCTATAAGTTTGCAGTCGTTAAAAAATCACTTTTTGTTGCTATCACGTTGTAGATGACCTTGATTAAAAACCGCATTCCTACTTGTCTATGGCTCAAGGATTTTGGACGGCAAGATACGCAATTTCTGTCCTTACCTGTACAGGATAATATAGGTAAATGCTAGTCGAGTGCGAAAGTTATTGAAACTCAACCTTTTTTACAGAAAAAAGAGTAACAGGAGTGTATCTATATACACTATTTAACAAAAAAATCAGTGAATTTGCTGTATGGGAATCTCAATCCAAAACTGACTGCCTTGACCCGGTATAGAAGTACAGCTTAGAACACCGTGGTGGTGTTCTACAACAATTTGATAACTAATAGATAAACCCAAACCCGTGCCCTGTCCAAAGGGTTTAGCCGTGAAGAAGGGGTCAAAAATCCTTGCTTTAACAAAATCAGTCATTCCAGAACCATTATCCGTAATTTGAATTACAACGCTTCTCGTGTTTGGGACAGAGGGAGTATTGGGGTTTGTTAGGGTGTAGGAAGGTGACTCTGGAAGCTGAGAAAGAGTGTTCTGAGTAGAGTCCGAACGGTCGATAACACGGGTACGGATAGTAATGGTTGGCGAGGGCTGTTGCCGGATATCAGAGTCGGATTGCTCGAAGGCTTCAATGGCATTACTGAGAATATTGATAAAAACTTGATTGAGCTGTCCTGGATAGCATTCGATTCTAGGCAAATCTCCGTATTCTTTGACAATTTGAATCTCAGGATTGCGATCTTTAGGCTTTAATCGATGCTGCAAAATTAATAGCGTACTATCGATCCCTTCATGCAAATCTACTCGCTTCATTTCGGCTTCGTCTAGCCGTGAGAAGTTCCGCAGGCTCAGCACAATTGAGCGGATGCGATCGCTTCCCCGTTGCATCGAACTGAGGAGTTTAGGGAGATCTGTCGCAATAAAGCCAACATTAATGACTTCGGCTTGCTCCAAAATCACCTCTGTCGGATTGGGGTATTGTTCTTGGTAAAGACGTAACAAACTTAATAAATCGTAGAAGTAAGCACTGGCATAGGTGAGATTACCGTGAATGAAGTTGATGGGATTGTTAATTTCATGGGCAATCCCCGCAATCAGTTGTCCCAAGCTGGACATTTTGGCACTTTGTACGAGTTGTGCTTGGGTTGTTTTGAGTTGTTGGAGGGTAACCTCTAGTTGTTGGGTTTGCGCTTGGGCAATAAGGGCAGCTTGACGGGCTTGGGCATAAAGTTCTGCTTGGTCAATCGCGATCGCCAACTGTACCACGACCGCTTGTAGCAGTTCCACCTCACTCTCATCCCAAGGTCGGACACTTGTACAATGACCGCAGCAAATTACCCCAATCTGCCCCGCCTGAGTTTCAACCGGGATTGTCAAAATCGAGGTGTAGCCCATACTGAGTAAGAACTGTTGCACAGCAGCGTTGCTGATCGTTTCAACTTCATCGACTCGAATGATCTGTCGATGTAAAAGCTGATTCACAAACGGTTCAACCTGAGCCATTGCATATTGACCCAGATGGCTCGGTAAAAGCGGGTTTCTCGCTTCATTGACCACTTCCCAATACGGTTCACTCTCGTGGGTTCTGTACCAGAGGAAGTGGCAGCGGTCAATTTGTAATAGGGTTTGGATTGACTGGACAGCCGTTTCCAGGATGGTATCGAGTTCTAAAGAGTTACGGATTTGATTGGCTAGTCCGTACAGGAGGGATTCTCGACGGCTGAGGAGTTCTGAGCGTGCCCAAGCCCGATCAACAGCAACTGCGATCGCATTGGCAACCCAGCTAAGAGTTCCCTTTGCTTCTTCCGTAAGGGGGTGATTACTCAACAACGTGATCACCCCAATCAATCGCTTTTCCACAATCAGGGGGTAACCGGAGAGATGATTCGGAAGCAGGGAACAGTATAATCCTTCTAACTGCTCAAGGTTTAAGTCGGGTTGATAGTATTGAGTATCGGAACTGATCAGGTCAGGATTGAGAGGAGTTAGCTGACCCGCAAATGCCTGTTGTTCGATCTGTTGAGAGGTAGGATTTAAAGTCCATACTGCTGCGTTAGTGGCATCAAGTTGTTGCACGATTGCCTCTGTACAGCGTTGAAGAATTGCTAGTAACGTTCCACCACTAGCAAGCGCAACACCAACGTTTGCGGCTAGTGTCGAAAGACGCGATCGCTCAACCAGAGCCACCTCTGCCTGTTTGCGCTGAGTAATATCTTCAATGACGCTGATAAAGTACTTCGGTTCTCCCGTGAAATCCCGAACAACCGACACAGTTACCTTCACCCAGACCAGAGAACCCGTTTTGTGAATGTAGCGCTTCTCTAGATTCACTGTCTGCTTCTGGCTATCTGCAAATTGGTGCAGATACATCTGATTCACGGCTTGATCTTCTAGGAAGGTAATCTCCCAAATCGTTTTTGCTAGCAGTTCTTTTTGAGTGTACCCAGTGATCTCGCCAAGTTTTTGGTTAACTCGCAGGAACTGACCTTGTAGTCCTACCTGAGCAATAGCAATACCCGCGTGCTCAAACGTTGCTCTAAATAGCTCTTCACTTTCATACAACGCCGCCTCTGCTTGCTTACGCTCTGTGACGTCCATCACAACACCATCCCAGAGAATATCGCCATTCGCTTGTCGTTCCGGTCGAGACCCGGCTTGCAACCATTTGAGTTTTCCCGATTCCATAATAGACCGTCCCTCCCAGTTCCAAGGCTGTAATGTCTTGGCAGAGGCAGCAACGGAGTCCTCAAAACTTGCCCGGTCATCCGGGTGAATTAGATCAATAACAACTGCGGCATTTTGCTGGATAGCTGTCGGCTCTAGTTCATAGATTTCGCGTGCCCCACTACTGACAAAGGGGAATGATACAGAACCATCTGTCCGGAGCAGAAATTGGTAAATCATTCCCGGCACATTAGCCGCTAGCTTCTGAAGCTGACGTTCCCTCTGCCGTAGCGTTGCTTCTACCTGTTTTTGCTCACTAATATCACGAGAAACCGCAAGAATTTCTTCCACGAGACCGGTTTGGGGATCGTAGATCGGTGTCCTAGGGTACTCAGCGTTATCGTTATATAACCACGCCTTCCGATTTCCAGTCTCAGAAGTCTGGGGTTGGACAAGATGAAGGGATCTGGTACTTTCTGCTTTGGTCATGGCTAGTTTGCCTGAACTCCTTTTTGGCTTGCCTTTGGCGTGAGTAGCGCGTTGCCAGAGAATTCCTGCTAGTAATACTGTAGTAACCAAGTTAGTGAAGGAAATAGTGACCTCTTGCAGACCAAACCTTTGCGTTACCCAGATCACACTTGTGTAACCCACACCTCCAAGCAGCAGCCAGAGAATACGAAAAGAGGGTTTCTTTTGAATAGTAGGAACTTGTGCCACGAAGTAGACAGGGGTATAGCCAGTAATGAGGGCAATGACAATGCCGACACCATAGTTACACGCATTTTGAAGCGTGGTAAGGTGCAGGTTTTTAGTACTGGTCATTCGCATACTTGCTTCCTATACCTATATGGGAGTTTTAGACCCTGATCATCTCTACTCACACGCTGACACTGCTCCTAATTTTGCCTCTTATTGAACTTGGTTAACCTTACTGATAAGCAGCCATTTACATCGGCTTGAACAGTCGTTAAGGAAGAACGTTCCTGTTTCTCGCTGGCTTGTGACGGCTGATGAAGTTACAGCTTTCAGCAGTCAGCTTTCAGCGGTCAGCTTTCAGTCGAATCGGCTCCGGCTAGGGTGCATAGCCTCCCGTCGATGTCCTAACTTAAGTGGCTACTGCTATAGCTCCGACAAAGAGCCACTAGGCTCTTTATATGGTTATCTGGCGATACGAGCTTCCCTACATCGGTCAAGAGTTGATTGTTATTGCGTCAACAACTCTGATTGACAAGGAAACACATTGAACGCTTGAATTGTAAATCCCCTGATGCTCTACCCCAACTGTATTCGCTATCTCTTAACTACACTTAGAGTGCGTAGCGAAGAGACGAAATACACGTTTCTACCGTGTCACAGCTTTGATGCCGCTGAAATACGATTGGGTCATACTAAATACCATAATCGCTGCTGTCTTGGCAAATATCCGTGGAGATACGGATATTTTGTATAAATTTGTATTACATCTAAAGCCTTCAGTAGAAATTTTACTGAATTTAGTGAGCCTCAACCCCGCTTGGGAGCTATTCTTGAGGCTGATGAATGTCTGTAATCCTGCAATACACAAAAAGTTAAGATTCTAAGATGATTGAGATCAGTTTAAGACTTACACCGAGAGACTCAGGTGAGAACCTTGCTGATTTTTACGAACTTCAATCCTAGTCTGGAAGGCTTCTTTGAACTGAGGCATATGTGTCACGGTTAGGATACAGGAAAAGTCAGACGCGATCGCATTGATCGCCGCAATTAAGCGATCGCATCCGTCCGCATCCTGCGTCCCAAACCCTTCATCCACAATCAGCATTTGTAACGATGTGCCTGCGCGTTGTGCCAAGAGTCGCGCTAAAGCCAGACGAATCGAAAAATTAATCCGAAAGGCTTCACCACCCGAATACGTTTCATAAGGTCGTGTCCCACTCGCATCAGCAATCAGAATATCCAGCGTATCAATCAGTTTTGTCGTTTTCTTAGTAGCCCGACGCCCTGCTTTTTGAGTCACAATTTGGACGTGCAATTGATTCCCAGTGAGTCGGGAAAGAATGTTATTGGTTTCCGCCTCTAGTTGGGGCAATATATTCTCAATCATTAGCGCTTGGATGCCATTCTTACCAAACGCTGACGCTAATTCCTGATGAACACGATATTGTCGTTGGAGGTCTTGAAACTGTTTTTGCTGTTCCTCGTATTGCGTTTGTAGTGATTCGAGTTGGGTAAAGCGCTGTTGTAAACGCCCTTGCTGAGAAAGTTGTTCATCCAGTTGTCGCCGCCGCTGTTGTATCTGTTGTTCTAAAGCTTGGATTTCGTTGCTTGCGTCAGGACACTGTTCGAGTTGCTTGATAACAGTCTCTAGTTGTGAATTAATGGCTTCCTGATCAGAGCGTCGTTGCTCAAGGGTATGTTTTAAGGATTCCAAACGTTCGCAAAGTTGCGGATACTGCTGCTGGGCAGATACTAACTCCTGATGACGTAGCTGCCAGGACTGGGCTTGACGCAGCGAGGTTCGCAGGGTGTTGTGTTCAGTTAAGTTGTAGCCGATTTGTGCCATCTGCTGATCGAGGGCTTCAACACGCTTTTGCAGTTCAGACGTAGTTTGCAACTCATGAAGGGAAGCGTGGAGTGCATCAAGCTGGGCTTTGAGTTGTGGCTTTTGGGCATCAATTTTAGCCAGACGCTTGCTAGCTTCTTCAAGCTTGGCTTGTTTGATTTCTGCCCAACGCCAGCGATCTACTTCACCTCGTGTAAGGGCGTGGGTTTGTTCGCTGTAGTTGAGCTGTTGCAACTGGGCATCGAGTTGTCGCAGTTCTTCCTGTAACTCTGCGGCGTAAGCGCCAACACTAAGCGCTTTCTCAAGTTCTTCCTTTTCCTCCGAGAGTTCATAGAGTCTGTCATAAACTTCGTCAGTTGCTTCGAGTCGTGCTTCTAATTGTCCTCGTTGCTCCAACAACTTCTCATACGGAGCCATTTCCTGGGAGAGTTGAGAGTATTCTTGACGCAATACCTGAAGTTCGCGATCGCATACTGCCAGTTGCTCTCGCACAACCCAGAATTGTTCTTGTACTTCCTGTTGTTCAGCCGTGGTTTTCTGGATAACATGATGCGAGTGGGCTTCATCCAAGGGGCGATCGCACAATGGGCAAACGGCATTTTGCGCTTGCAGCATTTCGATTTTTTGCGTCAGTTCTGCCAACTGTTTTTCATAGCGGCGTTGGTTTTCTTGTAGACGTTCCTGAAAGCCCCGACGTTCGAGTCCTTTTTCCTGTACTCGCTGCTGATAAACACGCTTTTTCTCCAATTGCCCGATTTCTACACCCACTTGCAGCACGGTTTGCCTGAGTTGAGGAGTTGTTGAGATCTGAGCATTGAGCTGCTTCTCAGACGAGCGCAGTTCGTCTAATCTGGCACTGAGTCTGGCTTGGGCGCGATCGAGTTCTATTTGGATGGAGTGACGGCGTTGTAGAAGGGGAGATACCTGAAGCTGCAAACTATCCAGTTGATTGAGGCGGCGACGGGCACTATTGAGTTGCTCTAGTGCTTGGGTGACTTCTCCAGAACGGGAGAGAGTTTCCTGGATTTCTTGTTCTTGAGGTCGTAGGGCATCTAGTTGCGCTTGTGTCTGACGAATTTTTAGATTGAGTTCGTTAACTTGTGAGGAAAGCTGCTGTTGCAGTTGCTGTTTTTGTTGTTGGGCTTCCTGATAAGTCTGGAATTTTGAACTTAGGATTTCCTCTTGTTGTTGCAGGTTGATGTATTGGGAGTAACCTGTTTTGATGGAGTCTTCTTGATTGAGTAGGGTAGAAAGTTGTCGCTGTTGTGCTTCAGTGACAGCGATATCTTGAGTTAGGCGATCGCAATCTGAGCCAAGATTTTGATATTGTTGCTTAACAAACGTAGCTTGTTGTTGCCAGGTACTACGCTGGTGCTGAACGGCTTGGAGTTGTTGGAGTTGTTTTTGGTCAAGGTTTTGGGATTGTTGTAGCTGTTCCAACGTCGCACTTAATGTTGCTTGTTGTTGTGCGATCGCTTCTCGTTCTTGTAGCTGTTGTTGGATTGTCTCCAAACTCTGCTCTAGCTGTTCGGCTTGACCTTTAAACTGGCGTGATAAATCTTTAGCCTGTTCCGCTAAGACTTCGTACTGATTGAGCTTAAGTAAGTCGGCAAGAATTTGCTTGCGCTCACTTGGACGCCTCAGCATAAATTCATCTGCCCGACCTTGGCGCAGGTATGCCGAGTTAATAAATGTATCGTAATCGAGCTTGAGATGATGCAAAATCGACTGCTGAGTTGCCCGTACCCCTTTCTCTGTTAAAGATCGAAACCCTGTAGGTGTCTCAACTTGAAATTCCAGGGAACTACTTTGGCCCCGATGGCGAGTCCGAATCACCCGAAGAGTTTGGTGATTATTTTTAAAGATGAAATCGACTCGGACATCTTTTTCCCCAGCATTAATAATGTCATCCTCCGATGCCGCACGACTTTCCCCCCAGATTACCCAGGTAAGTGCTTCGAGAAGAGACGATTTACCCGCGCCATTGGGGCCACAGATACAGGCTGTATGCAGACCGCGAAAGTCTAGAGTCGCTTCACGGTAGCTGAGGAAGTTTTTTAGTGTTAGTTGTAGCGGAATCATTCAGGCTTTAATGCCTCACACCAATTCATTAGAAACTATCAGTACATCTGCACTGTTTGTTAGTGTATCTACGGAGTAATAGGGTTTTGACGCTTTAACGCTCTAGCTTTACAATTATTAATAAAAGCAACAACTACTAGTCAATACATAGTGCTATCTCTTGATCTAGAGTTGGAGCGACGCTGTCAGAATGCGTTAGCCTTGCGGAATGACAACAGTACTTTTCAAACACGCGCTTAGACAGTTAGGCGATCGCGTTTTAAGTCAAATTGTCTCTCAATTCTCTCAATCCCAAATAGCAACGGTATTTAGGATGTCTTCTTCGTAGCAGTCTTATAGAGCGATCGCTCCATCATTTCACCTATCTAATGACAGAAATCAAGCTTACCCTACAGACCGATGAATACCCACTTCACAATTACAAAAATGAAGCCGTAGTTAAAAGCACCAATAACTGTAAAGTTAATCCCTGGATTTTTGTAGGCTTGTGTGCTTAAGGAAAAAGAGGTAAAGCATGACTGTAGGAAAAACTCAACACGCTGTCGGCATTTTCTCTAACCGTCAAGATGCGGAACATGCACTCAATGAACTCAGAGATGCTGGCTTCAACATGGATAGAGTTTCTGTAATCGTCCAAAACGCTAACCGTAACGAGCAGATTGGCGGTGCTGACGTGAGTGATGGCAAGGGTGAGCAAATTGAAGGAGGCACCAAAGCTGGAGCCACAGCTGGGGCGGCGACGGGAGGAATCATTGGCTTAGTTGGCAGCTTAGGCGTATTGGCAATCCCTGGAGTTGGTGTTGCTGCTGAAGTAGGTCTTCTTTTAGCGAACACCCTTTTGGGCGGTGCAATTGGTGCCGCGACTGGTGCCCTTGCTGGTGCACTAATTGGTTGGGGTGTTCCCGAAGACAGAGCTAAGCATTATGAAGAGCGAGTCTCCGCAGGGGATTATCTAGTAGTAGTCCAGGGTACAGCAGAGGAAATCCTCAGTGCCGAAGCAATTCTTGAGAATCGGGGAGTACGTGATTGGGGAATCTATGATGCACCTTCAACGATGGCTGGAGGTCGAACAGGTCTAATTTAAGCTTTTTTGAGAAATGCCTTGATTAGCTTCACATACCTAAGGCATTCCTTTAGCATTAGCCTGTTGCTTCTATTGCTTAGAGTGACAGGCTATTTGTTAGTGACATTCCCCTTAAGTCGAATGGTACTGACTTAAGCCCTGAACTAAAGTACCCTACCCTTCGGGAACCCCTACGGGGAACGGGAACGCTACTCTTCGAGAACGCTTCGCGAACGCGAACGGGCTAAAAGCTAAAACCCGTTAAAACGGGTTGAAAGGCTGATGTAGTAAGCTAAAGCTTACTTCGGCTTTGAGCCGGAAATTTATTTCCAAGCTCTTAAGTCAGTATCATTCGTCCTAAACTAAAGCTCCACCGCAACTAGAACCACAACCAGCCGTACAACCATAGCAATAGGACGCTGTACGAATCTCATCAATTAAATCTAATGTTCCTGCTTCCAGAAGCTTACTAACCGTCAACATTCCCCCTGTACGAGACTTCGCTGCAACATTCTCCATCTGGTTAAAGTCACAATCATAAACATTACCCAGATAATCAATTGAGAGTTCATCACGACACATTAAATGCTCCACTGTACCTGCATTAAAATTGTTCTCCAAAAACTCTAGATAGGGAGCATACAGCTTAGTTCGTTGCAAATGAAATTTACTTCTTCCAACAGGCAAATTTGTGATGGTGAACAATTGATTAAAAGTAATATCAAAATGTTCTTTAAGGAACATTTTATAATCCTGTTCTAACTTATCCTGCCTAGGAGTTAAAGAAAACTTTTCAGTAAGTGGTAGCGGGGGATTATACACCAAGTCAAGTATCAAACTAGGGTCTTTTCCATAACCCATTTGATTAAGCCATTGAATGGCACGAACTGAGCCATCATAGACCCCTCGACCGCGCATTTTATCAACATTATCCTCCAGATAGCAAGGCAACGAGGCAACCACTCTCAACTGATGCTTTGCAAAGTATTCTGGAAGATACTCAAACCCAGGCTCAAAATAAATTGTTAAGTTTGACCGAACAATTACCTGCTTTCCTGTAGCTCGTGCTGCCTCAACTAACGGCTTAAATCCATAGTTCATCTCCGGGGCACCGCCAGTCAAATCAACAATTTTGATTTGGGGAAATCGATGAATGACTTCAATTAATTGGTCACAAACTTCTGGGGAAAGTTCTTCTGTCCGATGAGGACTCGCTTCTACATGACAGTGAGTACAAGCAAGGTTGCAGCGCTTCCCCAGATTAATTTGTAAAACCTTAATTGGGTCTTTCGGTAAGGGTCTATTCAGTTTTTTTCTAAACGGTGTTACTGCGGATGCTTCTGTCTGAGTCATTTTTAACAGTTTTCTAAATCTTATCGTTCTTCGCCGAGATTTTCCTAACAGCAACCACCACCAGTGTAGTGCCAGGTAGAATTTGTGATTAACACGTTTTCTGAAATTAACGCTGCGAACTTAGCTGCCGTTTTATCGCAGACGGCGGCTGGTACACCACGCTGAAGAATGTGTCCTGCGGAATCATCAAAAACCTCTTGTTCCCCGGTATAGATTGCTGTCTTACCTGTGAAAATGCAAGCACCATCTTCCGGAATCAGAACCTTGAAAGAAACGGAATCAAGACTTTCTAAAAGCAAATCTTCTTCCAGTCGATAGCTTCTTTGATCCAAGAGTCGGTAAGGACGACGAGCGCGGATTTCTACTTGACCAAAGCCAGCATCAACAATTCGTTGGATGTACTCTTCATAAGTGAAAGCACCAGAGAGACACATCGCTCTTAAACGTTCATCTTGTTGCAGATGCATTGGGATTGGTCGAGTAGCAATTGGATCGCTCATTTGCAAGCGTCCACCGGGTTTCAAAACCCGAAATGCTTCTTTCAGCGCTTTGGACAAGTCAGCAGGTTCAAAAATATTGAATAGGCAATTCTGGGCAACGACATCTACAGAGGCATCGGGGACTGGTAGCGCAAAGGCATCTCCTTCCCGAATTTCCACAAAACTTGGCTCGAACCAGGGATTTTCGTTAGCCGCCATCTCCAAGTTACGGGTAGCTGCTTCACGCATCGCACTGACTGGCTCAACAGCAATTACACCAGCAGAACGCCTGGAAAAATAAGCAAACTGTAAAGCTTCCAAGCCACCACCAACACCCACATACAGCACAGTCGGCTCGTTAATTAGTTCAGCCGGATGAACAGTTGTACCGCAACCGTAGTTCATCTGCTGCATCTGGTATGGAACCTTCAGTCCTGGTAGTTGTAAGGGACTGCTTTGGACACAACACAACCCAACTTGCGGCGTTTGGGCAACTTCGCTGTAGAACTTTGCTGTGGTCTCAAGATAACTCATCTAAATCCTATGCTCTTCAAGGGTATTCAGGCTATGACAGACAAAGGAAAACCTGAACCCGTAAATTTTGGCTTTCTCTTTGATGCTACAGAAAAAATTCGTTTACTGACCTTAAGCGCACGTTTTTTTAAATCTCAAGCTTAATGACCCGTACTAGGCTCAATTGCCTTTGTTCGGCAATCACCCTAAGGATTATGTCAATAAAAAAGTAGAGTGAACCGTGCCACTCTACTACTTGCTTTGATTAAACTTGGTACTCCGCCTTAGAAGTGCGATCGCCTTTTAACTAACGAGTCTTCGATAAGGCAACCGACTCTATCAATGTTTCCACCCGTTCCTTGATTTCATCCCGAACTCGATGAAACGTTTCTATTGGTTGGTCAGCAGGGTCATCTAGCTGCCAATCTTGAAATACCTCTCGCAGTACCCAAGCCTCCGGTAAATTGACACCGCAACCACAGAGGGAAATCACAATATCATAGTCTTGAGGCTGAAAATCACTTAATGGCTTAGACGTTTGGCTACTAATATCAATGCCAATTTCTGACATCACCTCAACCGCCGTAGAATTCACTTCACTTGCCTCTAATCCCGAACTGGTTACAGAAATCTTGCCTTCTCCCAGGTGACGGGCGAATCCTTCTGCCATTTGGGAACGGCAAGAGTTTTTCTTACAAACAAACATGACTCGTTTCATAACAGTAGTTAGTAATTGGACAACTGAAAACTTGGTACGCTAGTACAACGATCTGCTTCTAGGTCAGATAAAAACATTTAGGTGCTTTTACTATTAACCTCAAGGGCAGTATTCGCAATTTGGATGGTTTGCTGAGCCGCTTTTTCCTTACGTTCGCTATAGCGGTCTGTCAAGTAATCAACCTTGTCACGCAATAGCAGAGTGAACTTGTAAAGTTCTTCCATAACATCAATAACGCGATCGCGATAAGGCGAATCCTTCATCGTCCCGTCCTCATTAAACTCCTGATAAGCTTTAGCAACAGAGGATTGATTCGGGATGGTAAACATCCGCATCCAGCGCCCTAGAATTCGCAGGGTATTCACCGCATTGAACGACTGCGAACCCCCGCTTACTTGCATAACTGCTAGAGTTCTGCCTTGAGTCGGTCTAACTGCCCCAATGCTCAAGGGAATCCAGTCGATCTGGTTTTTCATAATGCCAGTAATATTGCCGTGCATCTCTGGACTTGACCACACTTGTCCTTCAGACCATAAACTCAACTCCCGTAACTCCTGAACTTTGGGATGAGTATCGGGTACACTGCCGTGAATCGGTAACTCACGAGGGTCAAAAAACCGCACTTCGGCTCCAAACTCCTCAATAATGCGGGCGGCTTCTTCAGCTAAAAGGCGACTATAAGAGCGATCGCGTAATGAACCATACAAAAATAAGATTCGCGGCTTGTGATTAAACGTCGTCATTATCTAGCACTAGTAACAAGTATTTGATTGATTCAGACAGAGGTGTCTAATTGAGCAATAGTGAAGTAGATACTCAGGAATTGGGAGAGTAGGACGGCATTAGGTTACGCAAATAGCGGCAAAGCCGAGGACTAAATAGATAAATCAACAACACAGCATTCAATATCCGTTCAAAAACTTGAAACTCTCTACCGTAGTATTGAGGGTCCCAATAACTAATTGGGCTGTGAAAGCGAATAGTCCACTCTAAAGGGAAAAATAACAAGGGGCCATCATTAACATGAGTGAAAATGTCTACGAAACTGTGCAACAGACAGGCAACCACAAACCAGAAAACCCATCGAGATCGAGAACCGATATGGCGGCGTGACTGCCACAAAAAACCCAGTGCCAGCAGTAGCAAAATTGGTGAGTGGAGGAAATTATGCGAGGCAATCCAGAAAGGATTGTGGAAATATAGCTCGTCAAAGATATAGTTAAACGTTTCTCTAAGGCTCCAACCTTGGATGAAATGGTAGTAACTGATGCTACTAATTGACAAAATCCACAATGGTAAATCAGGAGCAACAGAGCCAAGTAAAAAAGCACGTTTAACAATTGGGATTCTGCGTAAGCTCTTGTCCAGAGCAGCTGTCATCAGAAAGTGAGAATATGTGTTCATTGAACATCACCTATTGCGCGTGATTTAGACACATCAAGTCAAACATAACTTCTGGACAAAGAAGCTCATTTATCACTTGTAAGCACTAACACAACGGGGGTCGCGTAGTGTCGCCTTTTCTGGTTCGCGGGGAAACCACATGGCAGTGCGCTTGCATACCTCTACCAACATCAACATCACTGGTACTTCAATTAACACACCAACGACAGTCGCCAGTGCTGCACCAGAATTTAAGCCAAAGAGCATTACAGCCGTAGCGATCGCAACTTCAAAATGATTACTCGCCCCAATCAGTGCTGCTGGTGCTGCATCTTCATAAGACAGATTCATTTTCAACGCCGCCACGTAGCTAATTAGGAAAATAAAGTTGGTTTGGATAAACAGTGGCACTGCAATCAGGAGAATGTGCAGCGGATTGTTGACAATCAATTCTCCCTTAAACGCAAACAGCAATACTAAAGTAATCAAGAGGGCTGCGATCGCAATTGGGCTGAGATACTTGAGAAACCGCCGCTCAAACCATTCTTTCCCTTTGTGCTTGAGAATCCAGTAACGGCTGTACATCCCTGCTGCTAAGGGCAACCCCACATAAATTAGCACTGACAACACAATCGTCTGCCAAGGCACTGTTAAATCATTCGCCGCCAGCAACCATCTTCCCAACGGTGCGTACAAAAACAGCATTGCCAGCGAATTTACCGCCACCATTACCAAGGTATGTCCTTGATTGCTGTAGGAAAGATACCCCCACATCAACACCATCGCTGTGCAAGGAGCAATTCCTAATAAAATCGTACCCGCAATGTAAGAGTTGAAGAGAGTTACCTCACTGCCGCGAATCAACTCCGTTCCTGTCAGCAAGGGGCGAAACAGCCAACCCAGGAAAAATTGAGCAAATGCCACCATTGTGAATGGTTTAATTAACCAGTTCACTACCAAGGTGAGGATGACGGGTTTAGGTGTTCTGAGTGCATTTGCCGCCTGAGTGAAGTCAATCTTCACCATGATCGGATACATCATGAAAAACAGGCAGACGGCGATTGGGATCGATACTTGATAAATACTCATGGCATCGAGTGCAACAGCTACACCGGGAAACACTCGACCCAAGGCGATGCCTACGAAGATGCACAAGAATACCCAAACGGTGAGATATTTTTCAAAAAAACTGAGACTACTACCAGCAATCGGGGGTGATGCAGTTGCTTGACGATTGTTTGTACTCATCAGGATTAGTCCGAGGTCAAAAGCTAAGGGCAAATAGCCAGAATGCTTCCTTCTGTAACAACTCTTCGATTTTTAGGTTCAGCTGAGACTGTCCAGCGAAAACCGTGAGTTTAATATGGAATTAATACCACTATTTCAAAAAAAATTGATTTGTCAAGCAAGATTTTGGTAAGGGATTCTGCTGAGTCCTCTGTAGAGCAGCTATCAGCGCATTGATAAATCAGTTTTTATTAAAATAAGTTGATGATTAAGGGGTGTCTGAGCAGGAACGGGCTGGTAAGATGGGGCTGAAACGGCGGAATTCTGCGAGGTACTGCTCCAGAATCACAAATTGGGATAGATTGAGGCTGTAGTAAATCCAGCGACCTTCCTGACGCGATCGCACTAAATCTGCTTCTTTCAAGTTTTTTAGATGAAACGAGAGCTTGGACTGTGTTACCCCCAAGTGTTCGCACAGTTCGCAAACACACAACTCTTGCGATCGCAATAACTCCAAGACTTGAATCCTGATTGGGTCAGATAGGGCATGGAAGCCAGCAACAAGACTATCGGGAGCAATGGTGGATACTTTACCCATCAACCTTTATTGAAACGACAACTTGATTCTAATACCCCTGGTTAAGATAGGAGCGTAGCCATCAATAGTACGCAGCTAAACCAATAGTGGAAACTAATTCCGAAAAAAAGAACTCACACCCACAGGAGCGTTCTGTTTTAGTTTGTCAACATACCTCTTGTACAGCCGCAGGTTCAGCCGCAGTACTGGCAGCTTTTGAAGCGGCACAAGTGGACGGTTTTACAGTTACAGGCACAGGTTGTCAGGGACAATGCAGTTCTGGCCCAACAGTACGGGTTCTTCCAGAAGAGACTTGGTACTGTCGAGTGCAACAAGCTGATGTTCCAGTGATTGTGGAGCAACATCTTAAGGGAGGTAAGCCAGTAGAAGAGAAGCTTCACCCTCGTATACATATGCGTTTTAGCTTTTGAGATTAGCTGTCTATCAGGGAGGGCATCGGCGATTTGCTGGCATTGGGATGCACCCAACTTCTGGAAGATGAGAGCAGCACAAATCTAGTCAATCCCATTAAACTTTCCTCGCTCCAAATGTTCTTGACCCCATTCACAGAGAGCTTTCAATACAGGTTCGAGACTTTTACCATAATTCGTGAACGAGTACTCAACTTTAGGAGGCACATCGGAATAGACTTTCCGATTCACAATTCCATCTTTTTCCAGTTCTCGGAGTTGTTGTATCAGCATTTTTTCAGTAATCTCAGGCATTCGTCGCTTCAATTCACTAAATCGTCTCGCTTCATCTTTCAAATGCCACAAAATTAGAATCTTCCACTTGCCGCCCAAAATTTTGAGCGTAGTTTGTACAAATATCGTCCCCTCAGTCTGCTCTTGTGACATTTGTAGTTATCTCCTGACAAGCTTACAGAAGCTTACAAAAAAGTAAGTACTTCCGAAAAAGTTAGTAGGACTGTACCTTGGTAAGCGTTCAATCATTATTGCTATCAGGAAAGAACACGATGTCATCGTTGAAAGGGAAAGTAGCGATTGTGACTGGTTCGTCGCGTGGAATTGGAAGAGCGCTCGCAGAACACTTGGGAAAGGAAGGTGCAAACGTCGTCGTGACGTATGTTGGCAACCGGGACAAAGCGCTTGAAGTCGTCGCAGCCATCAAAGCAAGTGGTTCGGATGCGATCGCAATACAGGTTGATATGAGAAATATTGCCGAAATTCGTAGCTTGTTCCAAAAAACCCTCGAACACTTTGGCAAGTTAGATATCCTCGTCAATAATGCCGCAGGGAAAAACATCTTCAAGTTAACGACCCAGATGACCGAAGAAGAGTATGACGCTATGTTTGAGATCACTAAAGGTGTCTACTTTGCACTTCAGCAGGCAGCACAGCACATAGCAGACGGAGGACGCATTGTCAGTTTATCCACCAGTGGTACAGTCATGCCAATTCCAACGGGTGGGGCATATTCAGGCTGCAAGGCAGCAATTGAACAGTTCAGTACCTGTCTGGCAAAAGAAGTGGGTGGACGCGGCATCACGGTTAACACCATTTCTCCGGGTGTAACAGAGACTGATGGGTTGGTGCTCAATCAAGAGCAAGTTAATCAACTCATTGCTCAAACCCCATTGGGACGATTGGGTAAACCAAATGATGTTGCCAGTGCTGTTGCATTGTTAGTTTCTGACGAGGCTCATTGGATTACGGGTCAGATGATACGAGCTAACGGTGGAATTGTATAGCCTGAAATGGTTGAATATCAGTGCAGTGGACGGACAATCATTCTGCCTTGTTTCAAGAACATCTCCGCCACTGACCTTCACCCTAAGACTACCGTATCTAGGTAATTAGGAAATTCGGAAATTAAACAGTATCCTTCCGACTGATGCTAGATGGAAGTATAAGATGGTATCCTCTTCGCCAGCCGTTGGGGAAAACAAGTGCAGAGACTATTACTTCGTCTAGGGATTGGAATTTTGTTCGCGTTGTTTGGGCTAATTAGCTACTGTACCAACGTTGTAGAAAATCCAGTGACTGGAGAACGGCAACGGGTACAGCTTTCTCCCCAACAGGAAGTAGTAATTGGGCGACAAGCTACTCAAAAGATGGCAGCACAGCACGGAGGTCTTTATCCTGACCAAGCTCTTCAAGCCTATATTGACCAAGTGGGAGGGCGGATTGTGCAGAACTCAGGAGCATCTGAATTACCCTATCCCTACGAATTTCATCTACTCAAAGACCCCCAAACGATCAATGCCTTTGCCCTACCAGGGGGACAGGTTTTTATTACAGCAGGTTTGCTCAGGCGCCTCAGAACAGAAGCGCAACTAGCAGGCGTACTGGGGCATGAGGTCGGGCATGTTGTAGCACGACATGGTGCTGAGCATCTCGCCAAGCAGCAACTTGGTTCGGCGTTAGTGAATGCTGTTGGAATTGCCGCGAGTGATTCGCCGGAAGGTGCGCGTCAAGCTGCACTTGTAGCCCAGGCAGTTAATCAATTGGTTAGCCTACGCTATGGACGTGAAGATGAATTAGAAAGTGACCAACTGGGTTTTCGGTTTATGACACAAGCAGGCTATAACCCGAAAGGAATTGTCGAACTGATGCAGGTGCTGGCTTCTGCTAGACAAGGTGGACAATCCCCAGAATTTTTCAGCACCCATCCTAACCCCGACAATCGAATTGAACGACTGCAGAGTTTAATTACCGAAAACTTTCCTAATGGTATTCCTGCCAATCTTGAGGAGGGACAGGAAAAATTTGCTCGAACTGTGCAGCCTCGCTTGCCTGGTTAGAGTTGATATAGCTCTTCAGCCGTCAGCTCTCAGCGGTCAGCTTTCAGCAAAATAGCTCTGGCTAAGGGTTATAGCCTCCGTTGTGCCTTAATCTATACTTCGATTGCTATACCAAGCACATTCTGCTGTGTTAAATCGATAGGCAATAGGGCAAAGAAAGGAGTGATTTATTCCTTTTCTTACTGTTGAGTTCATCCAAAGTTCAGCATTCTCCTGAACTTCTGAACTTCTGTGTTTTTCTTGTTCAACTATTCAAATCTGTGGGGCTTTCTCGCGAGTTTTCGGTAAGTTTGGCTCTCTAGATTCGGCGCGAACTGAGGCAAGCTCTTCAATTTCTGGTTCTGTCGCTTGCAGATGTTGCTCCAAAATTGCCAAGTTGCGAATGTTGGACTTGTAGTAAGCGTCAAATAAATCACCGACTAAAGGTACGGTGCCAACAGCAGCCTCTAGACCAATGTTGAAAATCATTTGTCTGAGGTCTTTGGCTGGTATACCAAAGTGGGTAGCTAGATAGATGATGTAAGCAGAAAATCCTGTACTTACTATGTCTCCAGCCCCAGGAATTAAACCAATAATAGGGTCTATTCCAATCCGAAAACGTGTCCCAGGAATACCAATAGCTGTATCCATCAAACGACTAAGTTTGCGGATGCGATTGAGTGTAGCGAGGCGTTCAGCTGTATTCATCGGGGTAGGCATGACAGGAGAGACTATTCGAGCCTTGGGTATTCTTACGTTTTATAGTGACATAGTGAACTAGACCAGGCTTATATCCTGAGACTGAATCAGCAAACTTCCTGCCTTCTTGCACTAGGTTGCCTGCGCTTTAGCCAAAACTGCTCGGTGGCTGGTAATTATCTAGAATATCTGTAAAAACTTGATTGAGTTGTCCTGCACAACAATCTGCTTGCGACAACATGCTTGTAGAAGTTAAGAAGTAGGATTTAATCGCGCTGATTAACCAGTTGTTGACATCGGGCAGACGAATGGCAATTTGCTGATGACTAACGGCTTGAACTTGAAACCAAGTCGCCATTGTTGCGGGTAACTCTGTACTGAAACGGAGTGAGAGTGTTGGGGTTGAGAGCGACTGAGCATAAGCAGGGGTCAAAAAGGGTTCGTAGAGCTTCGCTTCTGGTGTTAGCTGTTTGACGAAGGCGAGACTCACACCTCGGATGAGTTCTCGTAGTGGGTCAACTTCTTGACCAATACGCTCTTTGACGAGTGTGCTGCGGGCGAGGGCATCATTGAGATTGGCTCGGTCAGTTACACTCAAGTGTGTACCACCGATCGCACTGACAAGATACTTGGTGCCGCCTAATTGAGCAAAGGGCCGCAGTTGATGATCGAGTGATGGTGTAATCGCATCGTCTGTTCCTGTCAAGATTAAGGTTGGGACACTCACCTGCTGCAAACCCTTACTGCCAAATAAGCGTCCAGTTACAGTATTGAGCGCAATCACCTGGGCGATTCGATCATCCCGTAATTGCATTCGGTTGTTGGGCAAGTCAGCTGCAGAACACTGAAACCAATCGGCTGGTGACCGTCCGATGGGGCTACGGTTTTTACAATACCGTCGTACTTCCTCTAAGTTCAGTTCCCCTCCAGCAAGCGCGAGTGCAGTGTAGCCCCCCAAAGAGTGACCAATCATCGTGACTTGTTCAGTGTTTAATTTACGATACCACTGACCGTATTCCTGATTTCGCTCAGCGAGTTCGTCTAGGACGAAGCTGACATCCTTAGGACGGTTAACAAACTCTGAGGGAGCTAATAAATTATCAGGGACACCTCCCAGAGAAACCCCATTCAGCCAAGTGAAGTTACTACCTGGATGCTCTAGAGAGGCAACAGTAAAGCCGTGGGATGCTAAATGACGCGCTAAGTACGTTAAAAATTTGCGATCGGAACCGAACCCGTGAGAAAGAATGACCAGTGGGCCTTCACTCTTGTATGCCCAGTAGAGGTCTACAAGGATTGTACGATCGCGTAGTCGGTCTCGCAGTGACAATGTCCGCTCTTGGATATATTGTTGACCAGGGGCAGCTGGGTTAAAGGTAGGGAGGACGTTGCTTGTATCAGTGACTTCTAGTTCTTGCTTCAAGAGAGGCCCTATTGCTTGGCTTTGCCAGTAGGAGGTATTGAGTTGGAGAGCGATCGCGATCGCAGAAGAGGCATCAATTGTTACACTCTCCTCTGGATAAGCTCGTAAAAAACCTAGCACCGATAAACCATCAGCTTGCCTTGCCGCTAAATACAACGCTGCCTGCAATTGCTCAACACTGCTAGTGGGGAGTGCCAGACCAATTTGTTCGAGCAATCTTGCACCATCGGAAGAGCGAAGCAGGTCTTGGATAAATTTATCAGTCATGTTGGGGTCAATTTGCAGGTGCCGGGTCAGCAATTGCCGTACCTGTGGCGTTAGCACCATGCGGAACGGTTTGAGTTCGGGTGAGAGTTCCCCAGTCAAAGCATAGTTTTCTAAATCAGCGATCGCAACCGATTGCTCAAATGGTCCTAAGCGCAAGGTGAGGCGTTCAGCGGCCCCAGCGGGTGCGGCGAACCACCAAGACAGTGCAACAAAGATCGAAAAAAAAGCACCTTGCCGGATTGCCTTGATTTGAGGCAGCAAACCGACAAGTTTTCTGTTATGAGAATTCTGAAATGTCCTGCCACCAGACCAATTGAGCTGAAACTTCATAAGAGTGATTTGACTGCGATGTGTGTGGAGCGATTAACAATTTTGTTCAAAGCGACCCAAGTGAAGCTCTACAAGTTTCCCATGCCTGTTTCCCTCATAACATTCATTGCTAGAGTGATGCGTATTTCACCCGCTTGCCTTATAAGCAAACGTTAGTCCGTTAGATAGCTGGTGCTGGCTGTGCTTAACGACCTCTCCTCTTTAAGATATGTGGCTTACATTATCAATGTGAACATCTAACAAATCATTTTCCTCTAAACCCTTTCTGGATTGGAAGTCCCTAAAACCTACCGCCTACGCGCCTTAACCTTGATAGGGGTAATAGTCATACCCTAGAGCCGACTGAGTTGAGTTTTTATGCCTCGAATCTACTCTCACCATGAAAACCGATCCAACCAAAAATCAGCAATCTCGCTGGCTCAAATCGCTGGTTCGTCAGCGAGGGCAGTTTATCCTCGCGATTCCGGTATCTTGTCTTGTCGCCTCTGTGTCAGCCTTTGGTTGGCTACACTTCAAGACAGTAAAAGCTGAAAACAGGGTACAACACACCCAGCAAGTCCGCCTGGAAGGCAAACGCTTACTCACGGCACTGCTGGATGCAGAAACAGGAGCGCGGGGTTATGAAATTACCCAAGACCAAGAATTCCTCACAGGCTATCAAGCTGCGATCGCTTTTATTCCCAATTCCCTCGATCAACTGACTCAGTTAGTTGCTGATAATCCCTCTCAAACCCAACAAGTTCAACAAATTCGAGTCTTAGTCAATACTAGACTTACTCTCTTAGAGCGTCTTCGGGAGTTGACTAGTAAGGAATCCCCCAATACTCTAATTCGCTCACCCGACTTTGCCGCTCAGGTAATTGAAAGCAAGCGAGCGATGGATCGCACAAGAGCGCAAATTAATGAGTTTTTAGCAGAAGAGGAACGCCTACAGGTTGAACGCGACAGGCAGTTAAACCAACAGCGACAACGAACCTGGTTGATACTGGGTTTGTCAGCAGGTATTGGCATTGGGGGTTCTGTTGTTGCCGCTTACCTGTTGAACCGTCTGAACCAAAAACTAACTGAACGCGATCGCTATCTCCAAGACAGTGAAGCACGCTACCGTCAGCTAGTAGAATTATGCCCTGATGGAATCTTTATCCAAAGTCAGGGCAAGTTTGTCTTTGTCAACCCCGCTGCTATAAAACTTTATGGTGCAACTAATGCTGAAGAACTTATCGGAAAATCGGTAGTGGATTTCATCCATCCAGACGATCGAGAAATTGCCAAGGAACGCATCCGACAACTTCGAGACGACAAACATCAGGTTCCCCTCATCGAAGAAAAGTGGTTCCAGTTGGATGGAACAGTTTTCAATGCAGAAGTAACAGCTATTCCCTTCACTTATCAAAATGAACCAGCCGCTCAAGTCGTCCTGCGTGACATTACTGAGCGTAAGCTAGCAGAGAAACAACTCTATGACAGCGAAGCCAAATTTCGTGCTTTTTTGGAATCTGCTTCAGAATCAATTATTGTCACCAACGCTAAGGGCGAAGTTGTTATATTCAACGCCAAAGCAGAGGAATTATTTGGATATGACCATACTGAAGTTTTAGGTCAAACCGTTGAGTTTTTGATGCCGAAACGATTTCACCACAGTCATGTTGCATATCGCCATGGCTATCGAGAACAGCCAACCAAACGCTCAATGAGCAAAACGAGAAACTTATTTGCTCGACGCAAGAATGGAACAGAGTTTCCAATTGAAGCCGGACTGAGTCCGATTCAAACAAAAGACGGCACATTTGTAATGACGTTCATAACGGACATTACAGAGCGTAAGCAAGCAGAAGAAGAGATTAAACGACTTAATACAAGCCTGGAACATCGTGCCCGCGAAAGTGAGACACGATACCAACAAATTGTTGAACTGGCTGAGGAAGGAATTTGGGTCGTAGACAGTGAAGCCAAGACAACGTATGTTAATCAGGCAATGGCGAGGATGCTTGGCTACACTGAAGCCGAACTGCTGGGACGACAAATTTTTGACTTTATCTCCGAAGCCGATCGAGCCTTAGCGAGGCTAAATCTAGAGCGTCGAAAATCAGGTACGGGTGACAAATATGAAATTCAACTCACAACAAAAAATGGCAAAACGGTTTGGACTTATATGTCTACAAGTCCAGTATTCGATGAAAACGGGAAAATGTTATGGTCTTGTGCTTTAGTCTATGACATTACTGAACATAAACTAGCCGATGAACAACTGCGTCAAAGTAGTGAAAGAATTAGTCTTGCGAATGCGGAGTTAGCGAGAGCTACACGTCTTAAGGATGAGTTTCTCGCGAATATGAGTCACGAATTGCGAACGCCTCTCAATGCAATTCTTGGTCTTTCAGAGGCGTTACAGGAAGAAGTATATGGTTCTCTAACTGATAAGCAGCGCAAGTCAATGACAACCATTGAGAGCAGTGGTAGACATTTGCTCGAACTCATTAATGATATTCTCGACCTCTCAAAGATTGAATCTGGCAAAATGCAGCTACAGACTGCCCCAGTTGATGTTCATGACCTCTGTGAGTCCAGCTTGACGTTTGTCAAACAGCTAGCACATCAGAAACAGATTAAACTCAGTTCCAAGATTAGTGAGGGATTAGGGGAGATAGAAGTCGATGAGCGCCGCATCCGGCAGGTTTTAATTAATCTGTTGAGCAATGCTGTGAAATTTACGCCAGAAGGGGGTGAGGTTTGCCTGGAAATTGAAAGGAATTTATCAAGTGAAACGCTGCAATTTAGCGTCATAGATACCGGAATTGGGATTGCTCCCGAAAGTATTGATAAGATGTTCAAACCGTTTGTGCAGTTAGATAGCAGTCTCTCCCGTCGTTATGCAGGCACGGGTTTGGGTTTGGCGCTGGTGCGACGGATTGTTGAGTTGCATCGTGGCAGTATTGCGTTGGAGAGTGAGGTGGGTAAGGGTAGTCGCTTCACCGTTACTCTCCCCTGGAACGAGGCAACCCAGACAGTTCAAAGCGTTCAGGAACGAGAAGAGGCACTTGGAGATTTGCCGAACATTCACCAAGCTTTAATCGTTGAAGACTCAGAGACGGCAGCGAAGCAGGTAGCGCGTTACTTGGCAGAAATTGGTTCAGCTGCATTTATTTACTCTCAGGGTGAAGGTGCAGTAGATGCAGTGAAGCGATTTGACCCGGAAGTGATTATTCTGGATTTGTTGCTACCTGGCTTATCGGGCTGGGAAGTTCTGGCTCAATTAAAAGCGAATCCGGCAACGCAGGACATTCCAGTGTTGGTTGTCTCGGTGATGGATGAGCGATCGCGTGCTTTAGCCTTGGGAGCATCTGGGTATTTGGTTAAACCGATCTCCCGACAGCAGTTACAGTCGGCGTTGAGTAGAATTTTCTCTGAAGCTTCTCCTAAACATCTAGCTCATACGGCTTTAGTCGTGATGCCAGAACAGGAGCAACACTCACCCTTAATCCTACTGGCTGAGGACAATGAAGCAAATATTTCGACGTTGATGGATTACTTACAGATTCAGGAGTTTCGAGTAAGCTTGGCAAGAAATGGGATTGAAGCGGTTCAGATGGCAAAACAACAAAAACCAGATTTAATCCTGATGGATATTCAAATGCCAGAGATGGACGGTTTGGAGGCAACTCGCCAGATTCATGCGGATGCTGAACTCGCTTCTATTCCAATCATTGCCCTCACGGCACTAGCCATGCCAGGAGACAGGGAACGATGTTTGGCGGCGGGTGCAAAGGATTATCTGACGAAACCCGTTAATCTCAAAACGCTGGTGAACCTCATTACGCAATATATTAGTCACAGCTCAGGGGCATCTGGGCAATAGAGAACAGGCAACGGGTGATAAGTGAGAGGCATTGTCTTCCCACACTTATACCCTTGTCGGTTATGGCGCAATTATTTCAATTACTGATAGGCGTATGGATGTCTTCAACTTCCTAACGTCCCTATCTCAATTCTCTAGGTTTAGCTGATATGGATGAGAAGTATTCTGTACTGGTTGTAGATGATGAGCCACATGGGTTTGATGTTATCGAAGCGCATTTATATCGGGAGGGTTATGAATTACACTATGCTGCTAGTGGCATGGAAGCATTGAGTTCAATAGATTCCTTTGAGCCTGATGTCATCTTGCTGGATGTAATGATGCCCCAAATGGATGGTATTGAGGTTTGCCGCCTCATCAAATCCGACACCTACTGGAAACATATTCCCATCATCATGGTGACAGCACTAAGCTCTAAAGAGGATTTAGCGCGATCGCTTGATGCTGGGGCTGATGATTTTTTGACCAAACCCGTAAGCGGTATAGAACTACGCGCCCGTGTCCGCTCCATGTTACGCATCAAGCAGCAGTATGATGCTTTAGAAGCGACACTGCGCCTGAGAGAAGACCTCTCCAACATGATTGTCCATGACTTGAGAAACCCGCTCACAAGCATTCTCATGAGTGGCAGCTTACTAATGGATAGTGGTTTGAAAGGAAAAGATTTAGAGCGAGTTGAACTGATTCTTTCATCAGGGCGTCAACTCAATTCAATGATTAATGACTTGTTGATACTGGCAAAGATGCAATCTGGAAAGATGATTCTTAATCTTGCCGAGGTCGAACTCAGCGACCTAGCAACAAAAGCTTTGTCACAATTTTCTGGTGTAGCTGCCTCAAAAAAACTTCGACTGAGAAGCCAGCTCAAAAAGCTCGATCATCCTGTCTCTGTTGATGCCAATTTGTTATATCGTGTCCTCGATAACTTGCTATCCAATGCTATTAAATTCTCCCCACCTGATAGTACAATTACCTTAGAAGTGGACGATCCAAGTGATTTAGTCACTGATGAAACTGCATCCCATCAAGCAACTATTCGAGTCGCTGATGAAGGAATTGGCGTTAGTGAAGAACTACAGCAACGTATTTTTGATAAATACGAAGTAGGAAGCCCGATCAATAGTGTTCCTCAATTTGGTCTAGGCTTAGCCTTTTGCAAGATGGTAGTTGAAGCGCATAAAGGCAGGATATTTGTAGAAGAAAATAAGCCCAATGGGTCAATCTTTACTGTAGTTCTTTAAAATCAAGTTCTGCTTAAAAATGTATTTAAATTTCAATTATATTGAAAGTCATCTTTAGTACATCACGGTGGAAATGAGCCTACCATCTGAAAACTTGCTCAAAAGTCTAGAAATAAAGCTTTTTGACTTTTGATACCAATTCTGTATGAAGCTTCACTAAATGCAAACCCTTGTAGGGGCGCACAGCTGTGCGCCCCTACCCAAAATTCAATGCAATATCATAGGAAATTGGTATGACTTCCACCAAGCGGTACTAGTTTCTAGTTTTCGTTAAGTCAATCAAGCGCGAACACAACCGCTTCAATAGAGGTGCTTCATGGCTAATCACCAAAAGACCAAGATTATGCTGATGTGCATAGGTTGTCACGGCTTGCCAAATCAAAGCTTGCGTATTGGCATCCAACATCGCTGTCATCTCATCCGCAATTAAATATTGAGTGCGTGAGCCTAAAGAACGAGCGACGGCAATGCGCTGCAACTCACCACCACTTAGTTCATGAGGCCAGCGAGTGAGCCAGTTATTGTGGATACTGAGCGCTTTGAGTAAGTCATTCGACGGAGGAAGCCCTTCATTCAGGATTTTCCCAATCCGCCAGCGAGGATTGACAGCGAGTTCCGGATTTTGGAAAATTAGCTGCACCGCCGAGTAACCCCGATTGGGTAAAGGCTGACTATTGAGCGTCACTTTCCCTTGTGTGGGGGTAAGATAGCCTGCGAGAAGTTTCCCAAGCGTTGTCTTCCCAAAACCGCTAGGGGCACTCAAGCCAACAATTTCTCCGGGAGCCACTTCAATGTCAACGTCTTGTAAAATCCAGGGCTGACCATCGTTGTAGCGAAACGAAAGATTTTCTCCTCTTAGCATAGATGTTCCTCATCAGCATGGATACACCGAACAGGAGCGCCCCGTACTTCCCGAAATTGAGGACGTGCTTCACGGCAAGACTCAGTAACCCAAGGACAGCGTTCTGCAAACAAACAACCAGTAGGCAAAGCATCCGGGCTAGGTTGCGTACCGGGAATGGGAATAAATTCGTTTTGTGGAAGACTTCGCCATAAAGCTTGGGTGTAGGGGTGGCGTATGGTTCCATTCGGGAAATCTTTAGCTGCCGCAATTTCCACCGTCGTTCCAGCATAGAAAACAGCAACTTTATCCGCAACTTGTAGCGCAGCTTCAATGTCGTGGGTAATTAATATTACAGCTTTACCTTCATTTGCCAATCCTCGCAGGTGGTTGAGCGTTTCCTTCACGACATCAGGGTGTAAACCGGGAGTTGGTTCGTCAGCAATGATTAACTGAGCTTTTCCGACAGCCGCCGTAGAAACCAATACTCGTCGTGCCATACCTCCAGAAAGTTGGAATGGAAAGAAGCGTTTGACTACTGAGGCTAATCCATAGCGGTTGAAGGTTTGTTCAACGGCAACTTGGGTGACTTGTCCCGATAGTCCACTCAACTGTGCTGCCCGATTAACTTGTGAACCCACCCGCATTAATGGGTCAAGGTAGCCCACTGACTGAGGAATTAAGGCAATTTCCTTTCCCCGCAACGCTTCAGAACGCTCTGGGGTGAGTGGTGAGCCTTTAAATAGAATTTCACCATCGACTTGGGCATTCTTCGGCAGAATACCTAGTACCGCATGAGCGAGAAGACTCTTACCGGAACCACTCGCTCCAACAACAGCCACGACTTCACCTGAGCTTACCTCCAAATCAAGCTCGGTAATCACCGTAAGCTGTCTTTGGGTCAAGCCTTGGTCGTACATTGTGAAGGTGACGCTCAAATTTTGAACAGATAGCATTTAGGGAAGTGATGAGTATGAAACGTTATCCTTGGCTGGTTTTTGGGTCAATCAACGCCCTTATGTTTTCACCCAAAATGTCAAAGGCTTTCACAGCAATCAGTAAAGCGGCTCCCGGTAGTACTCCTAACCACCAGTAGCCAGTTGATAAGTGACGCATCGACTCAGCGAGAATAATTCCGATCGCAGGTGTATGAGGCGACAAACCAATCCCGATAAAGGTAAGGGCAGCTTCATGCAAGATTGCATGGGGAAATAGGAGAATTAACCCTACGAGTAGCTGGGGAATAACGTGGGGTAGCATGTGGTGACGGGCAACCCACAAGGGCGTATGCCCTAGTTTGTAGGAGAGTTGAACATAGTCGGAGGTGTTGACTTGCAGCACTTCAGCCCGGATAATCCTTGCCAAACTTGTCCAGTGGGTGAGGGCAACGGCGATAATTACTCCCTGAGTGCCACCACCAACAGCAAAGGCAATCATAATCAGTAAAACTAGGTGCGGCAGACTGAAGAAAACATCAATAATCCAAGTAATCACAGCATCTACCTTGCCGCCGATTGTGCCGGAAAGGATACCAAGGATGGTGCCAATCACTGCACTACAACCCGCAGCGAGTAAGCCGATACATAAACTTAAGGAAAGTCCGTGCAGAGTGCGCGTCAACATATCACGCCCCAACCAGTCAGTCCCAAAGGGGTGAGCGAAGGAAGGGGATTCGTTACGCGATCGCAACGCTGGCTCAAGTCCTGCATCCCCCAGCCATTGACTACTCAAAATTACAACCGCTAGAAACAGTACACACACGGCAATTGTCCATAACGTGCGTTGGCGACGATTCCCTCGTTTTAGAGGTCGTTTTCGTGGAATTTCAGATGCTACAGGCTGTGGGGCAGTCAAAGGCTTCATTATGCCGTTCTTCCAATGCGAATACGTGGGTCAACAATTTGGTAAGTGATATCTGCGATCGTGTTTCCGGTATAGACAAAGATGGCGCTGAAAAAAACAATGCCAATCAGCAGTGGTACATCACCGCGTAGTGCCGATTGGACGGTTGCTTGTCCTAAACCGGGGTAGGCAAACACTTGCTCGGCTAATACCGAACCACCGAACAACTCGCTGAGTGAAGCAAACTGTAAGGTAATCGCAGGTAGTGCAATATTTCGTAAACCGTGGTGCCGAATCAAGCCCCAAGTTGTTTCGCCTTGCGCCCTAGCAAACAGTGCATAATCGCTGTTGAGAACTTCAATTAATTTCTGCCGAGTATGCAGCGCGATGCTAGCTACGCCAATCAAGCTCAAGGTTAGGGCAGGTAGTAGTAAATGGTGGAGGCGCTGCCAGATTGTGACATCTTCGAGCAAAACTCCGGGAGGGGCAGCACAACAAATTGGTGTGACTCGGAGTGTAACGGAGAAGAAAATCAACAGCAACAGTGCCACCCAGAAGGTAGGACTGGAAGCTAGGGTGTAGGCATAGAAGCGAATCCCTCGGTCGAGGAGTGAGCCTTCCTTTGCCCCTGCAAGGACACCTAGAATTAGACCAAAAAGACCAGAAAGTAACCAAGCGGCTGCCATCATCTGGAGCGAAGCGTTGAAGCGATTAGCAATAACAGTGGTGACAGGTTGGTTGAAAATCATTGAGGTGCCAAGGTTGCCCTGGAGACATTGCTTTAACCAGAGGAAGAAGCGTGTTGTCATTGGCTCATTTAAGCCCCAGCGCTCGGCAATTAAGTCTCGTTGCTCTGGGCTAATTTGTAAAACATCAGCTCCAATGTAGGCCTCTACAGGGTCAATAGGTGAGAGACTAACTAAGACAAAGCTAAATACGGAAACGGCTGCCAAGAGCAGAATTAGCCGAAGCAGTTTCCGCAGGATGAATTGCGTGATGAAGGGTAGGATATCTCGATTAGCGATCGCATGAGTCATTGGTCAGTTTTCATCTATTGTTATTGGAATTCTCAATTACAAGTCCACTTCCACTGGTTGATATTGGTAGTAATTGGCCAACCGTGTCCGTGCGGTTCAATTTGGGGCTTGCCAATGTCGAGGCAGTTGCTGACGAAGTAGGTGTGATCTAAATTGACCAACCATGCCCAAGTTGCATCACCTTTTGTGGTGTAACCTTTTTGTCCATCCCATTGCGCCGCTTTCCAGAATGCGATCGCTTCCGCTTCTGTCGGTGCGCCCATTGCTAGGTCAAGGGTTGTGTCTATGGCAGGATTAGCATAATACCCTGCGTTATTAAACTCTCCTTTTGCTGATGAGCTGTGATAGAGGTTATACATCTCCGTCTGGTCATGACTACCCCAACCAAAAAGAATTACGTTGCTGTGCGCCAAGGGTTCGATCTCATCCCAACTCTTTCCCTCAACATTTGCCTGGATGCCAATGGCTTTAATCATCTCAGCGGCAGATAGCGCCAACGCTTGACGGGTACTATCACTGGCTGGATAGAGAATCGTAAACTCTGCCTTTAAGCCATTTTTTTCAACAACGCCATCCCCATTCGTGTCTTTCCATCCAGCATCCGCCAAAATTTTCTTAGCTTGCTCAGGTTGTGCGTCTTGAATATTCGCTTGTGGTTCTTCCCAAGCCAAGCCAGTCACGGGGCCATAAGCCGGAGAACCATAGCCTTCCAACACCCCGTCCACCAAGGCTTTCCGGTCGATTGCGAAGTTAACGGCTTGACGAATCGCTAAGTCGGCTGTGACATCATTGCCAACTGGATTGCCTTTGGGAGTCTTTTTCCCCTCCTTAGCTGGGATGTAAGGAAACATCAAGCCGCGATTATCAACACTCTTAACGTCGTACAACTTCATCCCATCAATTTTCTGGACAGCTAAAGACTGAGGCACAGCAGCTACTTGTGCTTGTCCTGCCTTAGCGGCGGCAAAGGCAGCGTCTTCTTCCGTAAACAGGAACACCAGGCGCTTGAACTGCGGTTTTTCACCGTAGTAGTCAGGGTTAGCTTCAACGATTAGCTGTTGCCCCTCGTCCCACTGCACAAACTTGTAAGGGCCAGAACCCATAGGCTTACGTGCATAATTTTTGTCATGGGCGTGTTTGGGGACAATTCCTAGGGTAATGAGGCGGTTGACAAACGTACTCTGTGGCTTTTTCAGACGTAATTCAACCTCGTAATTCCCTGTAGCTACGGCTTGATCGAGTACGGTTACATCAGTCAACCCGGCACTTTTCGCCGCTTGGTTGAAGGTGTAGGCGACATCCTCTGCTGTAACTGGCTTACCGTCAGTAAACTTAGCATCCTCACGAATTTTTACCGTCCAGACTTTTTTGTCTGCACTGACGCTATAGCTTTGGGCTAAATCGTTGACAATCTGAAGATTTTCGTCGCGGCGGAGTAGCGTACTCTGGAACAAAGGAGAGCCATAGCGTCCCCAACCGAGAGTCGGGTCATAGCCCTCGTCCGCCTCTCCACCAATTGCTAAGACAATTTGCTCTTTAGAACCAGAACCCGTTGGTGTTGATTGATTTGATTGATTAGCCTGTGGGGGAGACCCAGATGGACCACAAGCCGCTAGTAGCTGTGCAAGTAGTAAGAACCCTAATGACCAACGCGGCATAAACACGCTTATGACTTCCTTCGTAGAGCGATCGCTTCAACGTTTTAGTAAAGCGATAAACAGAATCAGATTCAATGCCCTGTAGGGGCATCAAAAGGGATTCAACTGCTCCTAATGCACGAAGAGTCTTTGTTTTCGGGAATTGGGTGACGCTGGCATCCGGAGGTTCCCTCCGGATGAGGAAGCGCACCCGCAGGGAATGGGAAATAGGCAAGAAACTTAGATGTACTTCACTCTCAACGAGAATTGCTATAAGTTGATTTTCAATTATTTCACAATGGCATCTGTATCGGTAAAATATGGCATGGCTGAAGACTGTTTGGGCCAGCTTTTATAAATGAACATAAACAGCCAAGGAGCTGCTAAAGCTACATAGATAATGCCAACCCACCAATACCTCTGAAGTTGCGTCAAAGTATCAACAGTTTCAGTTGTGCTAGAACTCCTTGAGGCTAATTCCAACCCGATTGCTGCAAGATTGTTTAGCGAATGGCAAATAATCGGGACGATGAGTGTGCGAGTCTTGATGTAAAGTAGCGCCATCATTAACCCAAAAACAAATAGTCCAACAATATTCGCGTGTAGAAGTCCAAATAAAATTGACGAAATAATCAGTGCGGGTGTGATTCCCCATTTTGTTGTCCAGCGATGCAACAAGATTCCTCGAAAGAGAAATTCTTCAGTTACAGGAGCTACAACAAGAAATGTAAAAACCATCAGTAAGTTGTACAGTACAGGTGAAAAAGTTTCCGATCCAGAGTAGAACGTTTTTTGATTGAGGAGTGACTCGACTAAGCTGGGATTAAGCAATGACAAGGCGTAATAAAAAAGTTGTCCTGAACCCAATGAAAAGAGCAAGATGGCAATGACAATCCCAAGGGTAGGTAGCCAGGGGTAGCGATTTGGGAATTGACCGATCAGCCGCTTGAGGTCGAGTTTCAAGTACCGTAATCGTTTTATTGCCCAAGCCGATAGCAAAATAAATGTCAGATTGTAGATTAATGGAACAAAGATTGGATCTTTAGGATTAAAGCTGCTAAAGCCAGCAAACAGACCCAAGACAAAGCCAATTGCTAAAGAAATTAACAAACAACTAATGATGAGGCTGCGAGCCTTGAATTTTAAAAATGGGTTCTCAGGGTTCGTTTTAGGATCAGTGTTCATCAGTTGTTGAGTGGCAATTACTTTGTAGGAGAATAGATTTTCATGAACTCATTACACAACTCAGGTGGAGTCAAAAGGGACATGAAAATTAACAATCCATCCCTGCCGTTACGTGTAATTGTCATTATCTGTTTTATCTTGCTTTGGCTGTTGCTCACTGGCTTTGGTGCGCTACAACCTAATGCCCTTGCGGAATCGGGAACAGTATATCAGGAGCGATCGCGTCACAGTTCTGATGGCATTGGCAAATTCTACATGGGCAGAGAAATCGCTAAGGTAATGGGACATACAGAAGCGCTTTGGCTAGAACGCCCCAGTCGGGAGGTGACTGAACAGCCGCAACAAGTCGTGGAGGCGCTTGACTTAAAACCAACCCATGTTGTTGCTGATATTGGCGCGGGTACTGGCTACTTCAGCTTTCGCATGAGTCCCTTGGTACCAGAGGGGAAGGTTCTGGCGGTGGATATTCAGCCGGAGATGATTGATATCCTTAACTTCCTGAAACAGGAAAACAACATTACTAATGTTGAGCCTATTTTAGCCAGTGCCACCGACCCTAATCTACCAGATGAGAGTGTTGACTTAGCGTTGATGGTGGATGCCTACCATGAGTTTGAGTATCCGAAAGAAGTCATGGAAGGAGTTGTGAAGTCGCTTAAACCCGGCGGACGTGTGGTTCTCGTTGAGTATCGCCGTGAAAATCCCCTTATCCTCATCAAAGCGCTCCACAAGATGACGCAGAAGCAAGTGCGTAAAGAAATGCAGACGGTAGGGTTGCAATGGTTAGAAACTAAACACTTTCTACCGCAGCAGCATTTGATGGTGTTTGAGAAGCCAAAGGAACAACAAATAGCAGCAAGACAAGAGGTGTAAAGCCGTCATGAATGCAATTCGGCTAGCCAACGAGGGCGATGCCCAACAATGTTTGTCAATTTATGCTCCAATTGTGCGCGAAACGGTGATTTCCTTTGAACTAACACCACCCATTGAAGAGGAATTTCGACAGCGTATCCTCAGTAATCTAGAACAGATGCCTTGGCTAGTTTGTGAAATTGACGGGGAAGTCTGGGGTTATGCCTATGCGAGTAAACATCGCCAACGTGCTGCTTATCAATGGTCTGTTGAGTCATCGGTCTATGTCAATGCCGCCTACAGAAGGAAAAGGGCGGGCAAAGCCTTATATACATCCCTGATGAAGCTGCTGCAACTGCAAGGTTTCTACAACGTCTATGCAGGAGTTACCTTACCAAACCCAGCAAGCGTTGCACTACATGAGGCTGTTGGTTTTGTGCCAGTGGGTGTCTACCGTTTGACTGGCTATAAATTTGGAACTTGGCATGATGTGGGTTGGTGGCAACTCTCGCTACAACGCGATCGCACTTCGCCTGTGCAGCCACCCTTGCTACTAAACGAGGTTCAAAATTCAGCGCACTGGCAGAAGGCGTTAAGCAGTGGACTCTCTCTACTGCAAGTTTGAGTACGTCTTACGGTGTTATTAGGGAAAAGGTTAAAGGGGAAGGGAAAAGGGAACTTTACTACCTTTCCCTTTTTCCTCCAACTTCCGAAAGCTATAGTGCATACTGACAGAATAAACAGATTAGGTGGCAATTGAACGAACCTATCAGGATGCCAATTTTCCTTGCTACCAACAAGCGCCTTAGAACAATACAACATTAATCGAAACCCTCAAATCTGGGTTGGAGGGAAAGAATGGTTAAACCAACAATTATCTGTGTGGATGATGAAAGAGTTGTACTCGTTAGTCTTAGAGATCAACTCATTCAACACTTGGGTAATGATTATGAAATTGAACTGGCAGAAAGTAGTCAGGAAGCCCTAGAGATTTGTGCCGAATTAAAAGAAGAGGAAATTGAAATTCCGCTGATTATCTCTGACCAAATCATGCCAGGGATGAAAGGAGATGAACTCTTGATACAGATTCATACTCACTATCCCAAAACGTTGAAGATACTATTGACTGGACAAACCAGTGTCGAAGCGGTAGCTAATGCCGTCAATTTTGCTAACCTCTATCGTTACATTGCTAAGCCGTGGGACTCTACCGACCTCAATTTGACGGTTACAGAAGCTTTGCGCTGCTATGCTCAGAGGCAACAATTAGCACAAGCTAATGAAACCCTTAAAAAAATCAATACTGAACTTGAACAATTAAACACAGCCCTAGAACAAAAAGTTGCTGAACGCACTGCTGAATTAGCACAAGCTGAGGCAGAAATGCGGGGTATCTTTGCTGCAATGACAGAATTAATCTTCGTTTTTGATGCCCAAGGACGACATCTAAAAATTGCTTCTAGTAATCCAGCAATTCTCTACAAACCTGCTGATACTAGAATCGGTAAAACCTTGCACGAAGTATTTGAAAAAGAGCAAGCCGATATCTTTCTGGGGTATATCCAACAAGCACTAAACACTCGGCAAACTATAAACGTTGAGTACAGCCTGATCATTGAAGGGAAAGAAGTATGGTCTAGTGCTAGTATTTCACCCATTGAGGATAATGCCGTAATTTGGGTAGCGCGTGACACTACCGATCGCTATTTACTTGAGGAAAAACTACGCCAGTCTGAAGAGAAAATCCGCGCCATCTTTGAAGCGATGACTGATGTTGTACTCGTGGTTGATGAGCAAGGCGCAATCGAAGTTGCTCCAACTAACCCAAGCCGCTTGTACAATGCTGACACTGACTTAATCAGCCTCACTATTGAACAATTTTTTCTTCCAGAAACAAGCGAGACGTGGTTTAGCAAAGTTCGGCAAGCGATTGAGACACAACAGATTGTCAACTTTGACTACAGGCTACCCCTAGCAGACGAGCAGTTGTGGTTCTCTGCCAGCATCTCACCTATGCCGCACGATTCCGCAATCTGGGTAGCACGAAACATTAGCACTCGTAAGCTTGCCGAAGCGGCATTACAAGAAGCAAAAGAAGCCGCCGAAGCTGCCAACCGAGCAAAAAGCACTTTTCTTGCAAATATGAGCCATGAACTTCGCTCCCCCCTCAACGCAATTCTTGGCTTTTCACAACTCTTAACTCGCAGCCACAGCCTGAATCCTGAACAACAGGAAAATGTCAGCATCATTAACCGCAGTGGCGAACACCTGCTTACCCTAATCAACAATGTTCTAGATTTGTCCAAAATTGAAGCCGGACGAATTACCCTCAACGAAAGTAACTTTGACTTATATCAATTACTGGATGACTTGGAAGATATGTTTCAAGTCAAAGCGGATGCACAAGATTTACAGTTGGTTGTTGAGTGCAATGCCAATGTTCCCCAATACATTCGCACTGATCAAGTCAAACTACGACAAGTTTTGATTAACTTACTCAATAATGCTCTCAAGTTTACGCAAGAAGGCGCAGTGTGGGTAAGGGTGGGAATGGGAAATTGGGAATTGGGAATTGGGGAATCGGGAATCGGGAATGGACAAGAGAAGTCTTCAACCCCGTACTCCCTACTTTTCGAGGTTGAAGATACGGGAATAGGCATTGCTCCAGAGGAATTAGAGAGTATTTTTGAAGCCTTTGTGCAAAGCCAAGCTGGGATAGAGTCCCAAGAGGGTACTGGCTTAGGGTTATCAATTGCTCGGCAATTTGTTCAATTGATGGGGGGAGAGATTCAGACTAGGAGTGAACTGGGACGCGGTACAACCTTCAAATTTGACATCAAAATCAGCATAGTCACGGCTACAGATATTATTGAAGACAAACAACCAACACGCCGTGTTGTTGCCTTAGCACCTAACCAACAGAGTTACCGTATCCTGATTGTTGATGACAAATGGAGCAATCGCCAACTGTTGCTGAGATTGCTCAATCCCCTTGGTTTTGAAACAAAAGAAGCGAGTAATGGCAAAGAAGCGATCGCAATTTGGGAACGCTTTGAACCGCATCTGATTTGGATGGATATGCGGATGCCTGTGATGGATGGCTATGAAGCGACAAAACATATTAAAGCCCATTTAAAAGGTCAGGCGACAGCAATTATTGCCCTAACAGCCAGTATCTTAGAAGAAGAACGCGCTGTTATTTTATCCGCAGGCTGTGACGATTTTGTCCGCAAGCCTTTTCGCGAAGCTGTCATCTTTGACAAAATGGCTCAATACTTAGGTGTGAGCTATGTTTATGAAGAATTATCATCTCCCTTGCAAGAAATAAAGACTGGTGCATCATTGCCGGAATCTCTCACTACAATGCCAACGGAATGGGTCAGCAAACTTTATCAAGCCGCTGATTTGATTGATAATGAACAGATTTTTCAACTTCTTGAACAAATTCCCTCAAATCATACTTTTTTACGCGAAACTCTAATCGATTGGGTTAATAGCTTTCGTTGCGACCAAATTATTCAGTTAATTGAAGATACTAACAATAAAGCCGTAGAGGATGTCTGAGAAGTGTCAAAAGTTGATTTAGATCCCCCCCAGCCCTCCTTTTTAAGAGGGGAGATCTTCTCAAAGTCCCCCTTAAAAAGGGGGATTTAGGGGGAGCGCTACCGTTTAAGCGTTTCGATTATGACTTTTCAGACATTCTCTTAGCTCAAATCAACCGAAAAGCGAGAAATGAACAGTAACAAAGGAAATATTTTAATTGTTGATGACACGTTAGAAAATCTTCAACTCTTGTCCCATACTTTATCTGAGCAAGGATATAAAGTTCGAGGTGCAGCTAAAGGTCAAATGGCAATTAGAACAGCACGCTCATCTCCACCTGATTTGATTCTGCTTGACATCAAAATGCCAGAAATGGATGGCTATGAGGTTTGTGAACGCTTGAAAGCAGATGAGCAAACTCGTGACGTTCCGGTAATTTTTATCAGTGCCCTAGATGAAGTAATCGATAAAGTGCGAGCCTTTCAAGTTGGTGGTGTAGATTACATCACTAAACCTTTTCATGTTGAAGAGGTTTTAGCTCGGATTGAACACCAACTAATGATTCAGCGGCTCTCTACACAACTCCAAGAAAAACAAAATCAACTTCAAGAACAAAATAAACAGCTACACAAAGAAATCCAAGAACGACAGAAAGCTGAACAAGCTGCCGCTGCTGCTAATCAGGCTAAAAGTGAATTCCTTGCGAATATGAGCCATGAACTCCGTACCCCTCTCAATGCCATCCTGGGGTTTACTCAATTAATGAACCGGAACTCTCAACTAACCGCTGAACAGCGTGAGTTTCTAGAAATTATTAATGGGAGTGGTGAGCATTTACTAGAATTAATTGATGATATTTTAGACTTGTCTAAAATTGAGGCAGGGCTAATTGACCTCAATCAAAAGAGTTTTGATTTATACCGTCTTCTTGACAATATTGAAGACCTTTTTCAAATTCAAACTGAACAAAAGAATTTAGATTTTATAGTTATTGTCTCCCCTAATGTTCCCCAGTACATCAGAACTGACGAACAAAAGCTACGAAGCTGCTTACTTAATCTCCTCTCAAATGCTATCAAATTTACTAACTATGGTGGTGTTACTCTTACTGTAGACAAGAGTAAGAAATCAGAATCCTCGCTTCAGTTTTCAGTTAACGATACAGGTCTAGGAATTGCTCCAGAAGAAATTGACACTTTATTTGATGCATTTGTGCAAACTTCAGCAGGTCGGGCAACTGCTGGAGGAACTGGCTTAGGTTTAGCAATCACCAAAAACTTTGTCGAGTTAATGGGGGGAGAGATTCGGGTTAGCAGTGTTTTGGGTGAGGGAACAACGTTTCAATTTACTATTAAATTATCTGAGGCAGATTTGTCTCAAGTCACAAGTCAACCCCGTCAGCGAGTAATTGGCTTAGAACCCGGTCGAGAAATGTATCGAATTCTTGTAGTTGATGATACTAAGGCTAACCGTTTACTGTTAATCAAGCTGCTCGAACCCTTAAGTTTTGAAGTGCGTGAAGCGACGAATGGTTTAGAAGGACTTACTATTTGGGAAAGTTGGCAACCTCACCTGGTTTTTATGGATACACGGATGCCTGTCATGAGTGGGTTAGAGGCAATAAGACAGATACGAGCCAAGGAGAAGGCACTTATAGATTGTTGGGATACAGCAAGATATACTGAAGAATCCATATCTTCCAATAGCCAATTCCGTCAGGCTACGATTATCATTGTCGTCACAGCTAGCGTCTTTGAAGAGAAGCGAGGAGAAATTTTAGCCACTGGTGCCGACGATTTGGTGCATAAACCATTTAGTGAAGAAATAATTTTTGAAAAAATTAGTCAACATCTGGAAGTTCTATATCTTTATGAAAATCTGCATCAATCAATAACAGCACCTCGAAAATTCAATGCTGGAAGAAAACAGGATTCCTTTTTCTTAAATAAATTAGCAGAGATGCCCCCCGACTGGATAGCCAGTCTATATCAGGCAGCGAATACACTTAGAGAAGAGACTGTTCTGGAGCTAATCGAGCAAATTCCAGAGACTTCTGCACCTTTAGCTGAAGCTCTAAATGATTTAGCTAATGATTTTCGTTTTGATGAGATCGTCCGTTTAGCTCAATCCGTTATGGATTCATTGAATTCTAGTCGTTAAAGATTGAGGATTAATAGGATTTATGGATAATCAAGAAATAAAAATATTAATTGTCGATGACAAGTCGAGTAACCTGCACTTTTTATCCAAAATCCTAACCAACCGAGGGTATAAAGTTCAACGAGCCATTTCTGGACAACTGGCTTTGAATGCGGCGATGGATGCTCTTCCAGATTTGATTTTGCTGGATATTATCATGCCTCAAATGGATGGCTATGAAGTTTGTCAAAAGTTGAAAGCCATCCCTCAAACTCGCGAAATCCCCGTAATTTTTTTGAGCGCTCTCCACGAAGAATTCAATAAAGTTAAAGCGTTTGCTATTGGAGGTGTAGATTACATCACCAAACCGTTTCAGGCCCAAGAAGTTCTCGCCCGTATAGAAACTCAACTCACCCTGCAAAGGCTCCCGAAGCTTCTTAAAGAGCAAAATATCCAACTGCAACAGGAAATAGAGGTTCGCAAACAAACAGAGTCCTCGCTGCGGGAGAGCGAGAGGAAATTTCGAGCTATTTTTAACAATACCTTTCAGTTTACCGGGCTACTATTACCAGACGGCACAATAATAGAAATCAACCAAACAGCATTAGATTTTGGTGGGATTGGGCAGGGTGATGTTGCTGGCAAGCCGTTTTGGGAAGCTCGGTGGTGGACACTTTCACAAGAAACACGGAATCAATTAAAGCACGCGATCGCATCCGCTGCTCAAGGTGAGTTTGTGCGTTATGAAGTGGATGTTAGGGGGGCAGGAGATAGAGTTGCGACAATTGACTTCTCTCTAAAACCCGTATTCGATGAAACAGGCAACGTTGTCCTACTGATTCCAGAAGGACGAGATATCACTGAACGGAAGCAGACACTTGAACGTTTACAACTTCTAGAAAGAGCGATCGCAGCCTCGAACAACGGCATTATCATTAGCGATGCCCAAGTGCATGATAATCCAGTGATTTATGTTAATTCTGGGTTTGAGCAGATGACGGGCTACCAATGCGAGGAAGTACTTGGCACAAGCTGTCGTTTCTTGCAGGGAATAGATACAAACCAACCCGCGCTTGAAGAACTACGAAGTGCAATTGCTGAAGGTAGAGAAGGTCAATTTATTCTGCGTAACTATCGTAAAGATGGCACCCTGTTCTGGAATGAATTTGGGATTACCCCAGTTCGAGATGCAACTGGCGGCTTGACGAACTTCATTGGTGTTCAGACTGATATTACCGAACGCAAGCAAGCAGAAAACGAGCTTCAAATCGTAACTGAACGTTTAAAATCCCTGCTCATCTCCAGCCCAGCAATCATTTATAGTTGTCAGTCATCAGGGAATTATAGAGCAACTTGGATCAGTGATAACGTTACCTCAGTAACAGGCTACGAGGCAAAGGAATTCCTTGAAGATTCCGGATTCTGGTTAAACCACATCCATCCTGAAGATGTTGAGCGCGTCCTGGCAGAACTCTCACATCTATTTGAAAAAGGATATCACTCCCATGAATACCGCTTTTTGCACAAAGACGGCACCTATCGCTGGCTCTATGATGAGCTGAAACTCGTCTATGACGATGCAGGCAACCCTATTGAGGGTGTAGGGTATTGGGTCGATATTACCCAGCGCAAACAGGCAGAGATTGAACTCGCGACGGCAAAAGCCGACCTTGAACGGCAAATCCAGCGAGAGTTATTGCTGAGTCACATTACTCAAGAAATCCGCTCTAGCTTGAATCCAGAGCAAATCTTTCAAACGGCTGCTACCCAAATTGGTGAGGCTTTCCGGGTCAATCGTTGCCTGATTCATACCTATATTGAAAACCCAAGTCCTCAAATCCCTTTGGTCGCTGAGTACAAGCAACCCAGCTTAGACTCAATGCTCAGTATTGAAATTCCGGTGATTGGTAATCCCCATGTTGAGCTGATGTTAGCTCAAGACGAGAGCGTCGCATCTGATGATGTCGCGAACGACCCTCTCTTAGCCGCCGCTGCCCCTTTGTGTCGTCAGTTAGGTTTAAAGTCGATGCTGGCAGTCCGGACTTCCTATCATGGGAAACCGAATGGTGCGATTGGTATTCATCAGTATGATCGCTTCCGCCACTGGACAAAGGAGGAGATTGGACTATTAGAGGCAGTTGCCGCTCAAATGGGAATTGCGATCGCACAAGCCAATCTCCTCGAACAGGAGACACAACGACGGATTGAACTGGATCGGCAAAATCAGCAGTTACAAGCAGAAATCCGAGTTCGCCAACAAGCCGAATCGGCACTTAAGAAAAGTGAAGAACGTTGGCAATTAGCGCTTGAGGGCAACAATGACGGGATTTGGGACTGGAACATCAGCACGGGTGAATGCTTCTTCTCTAGCCGATGGAAGGAAATGCTGGGCTATCAAGACGCTGAAATTAGTCCCCACATTGACGAATGGCAGACTCGTGTACATCCAGATGATCTTGACCGGGTGATCGACTGCTTGCAGGCTTACCTCGATAAAAAGTCTCACCAGTACCTTATTGAGTATCGCCTACGCTGTGCTGACGGCAGCTATAAATGGATTTTGGCAAGAGGACAAGCACTCTGGGATGAAGCTGGCAACCCTGTGCGAATGGTTGGTTCTCATCAAGACATTAGCGATCGCAAGTTTGCTGAAGAACTCCTGCGATCTCAACAGCAAAAACTCTCCTTTTTAGTCCAAAATACTCTCCTTGCTGTTATTGAATGGGATACCAAGGGAGAAATCGTTTCCTGGAACCAAGCGGCTGAAGCAATATTTGGCTACAAGGCAACAGAAGCGATCGGCAAGCACGGGGGGCAACTCCTCGTCCCGAAACCTAATAGAGGGGAAATCAAGAGGCTCTACGAGCAACTTCTGACCGGGCAAGGCGGTTTTCATAGCATTACCGAAAACCTCACGGCATCCGGTCGAACGATCATCTGTGAGTGGTACAACACACTGCTCTTAGATGAGAATGGTGCCGTTATTGGACTAGCTTCGATGGCAGTGGATATCACTGAGCGTCAGCAAAGACAGTTGTTGGAGAAGACCCAGAACACAGTCCTGAAGATGGTCACACAAGGCAGATCATTGCAGGACATTTTGCTGGAATTAACAACCCAGATTGATGAACTCACTCCAAAGCTTCGCTCCTCAATCTGTTTGGCTTCCGAAGACGGTAAGTATTTGCGTCCTTATGTCGGTCCAAAGCTTCCCGAAGCTTGGGTAAAAGCGATCAATCCACTACCTATAGGGGCAAATATAGGTTCCTGTGGCACGGCTGCTTATTTTGCCAAACCTGTAATTGTTGAAGATATCGCGACCAATCCCTTGTGGGCTGCTTTTAAAGATTGTGCCTTATCTTATGGTTTCAGAGCTTGCTGGTCTGAGCCAATTTTGTCCGATACAGGTAAGGTTTTAGGGACATTTGCCATGTATTTTACCGAAGTGCGATCGCCTGACAAACGAGAATTGGAAGTAATTGAGTCCCTAGCAAGGCTCGCCTCCCTAATCATCCAGCGCAAGCAAGCAGAAGCAGAACTCAAAGCACAGCAAGAATTTTTGCGTCAGGTTATTGACGTTGTTCCTTCTTCTATCTTTGTGAAAGACAAAAAAGGACACTTCCTAACCATCAACCAAGCCGGTGCCGCCATCTATGACAAAACGGTTGAGGAAATGTTGGGCAAGCGAGATAGCGACTTTAATAGCAATCCCGCTCAGTCCAAAGAATTCCTGATGAATAATCAGGAAGTAATGACGACTCTCCAACCCAAAATCATCCCTGCCGAAGCAATTACCAACTGCCAAGGTGAAACCCGATGGTACCAAACGATTATTAGCCCATTCATCAACACAGACGGTCAAGTCCAAGGTATTGTAGGCTCCTCAACAGACATTACTTACCTTAAGGAAACAGAGGAAGAACTACGACAAGCAAAAGAAGCCGCAGAAGTTGCCAACCGTGCCAAAAGTGCTTTCCTCGCCTCCATGAGTCACGAACTGCGAACTCCTCTCAATGCCATCCTAGGCTTTAGCCAAATACTGGCTCATAACAATTCTTTGGAACCAGAACAGCGAGAACATTTAGGAATCATTAATCGGAGTGGGGAACATTTGCTAACCCTGATTAATGACATTCTTTCAATGTCCAAAATTGAAGCAGGTCAGGTGACTTTAAATGAAAACAGCTTTGATTTGTATGGGCTACTCAACTCAATTGAACAGATGCTACAACTTAAAGCCCAATCTAAAGGATTGCAGCTCACCTTTTTGTGTTCTAACGATATTCCCCAACACGTTCAAACCGATGAAAGCAAACTCCGTCAAATCCTGATTAACCTGCTAGGCAACGCCATTAAATTTACTCAACAAGGTAGCGTCACACTGCGCGTGCGATTAGGGACTAGAGACTGGCGACAAGCAAGATTTTCTAATGCCTCCCCCACCTCCCCTACCTCCAATTCCCAATCCCTCCTCTTTGAGATCGAAGACACAGGACAAGGTATTGCCTCATCAGAACTCGATTCCTTATTTGACCCCTTTGTGCAAACCCGGACAGGACACGAGTCTATGGAAGGAACTGGCTTGGGGTTACCCATTAGCCGAGAATTTGTCCGATTAATGGGGGGCGATATTAACGTTAGTAGTCAACCAGGTAGAGGGTCAATTTTTAGCTTCGATATCAAAGTTCGTGCAGTAAACGTAATAGATGTAAAGACAAGCGTTCCTCGACAGCGAGTAATCGGTTTGGTGCCAAATCAACTGAGTTATCGAATTTTGATCGTTGAGGATTCAAGAGTAAACCGCCTCCTACTTGTGAAACTACTCCAACCCTTAGGCTTTGAAGTTCGTGAAGTCGTTGATGGTCAAGAAGCTGTAGCTGTATGGCAAAGTTGGCAACCCCATCTAATCTTGATGGATATTCAAATGCCAGTGATGGATGGCTATGAGGCAACTCAAATAATTAAGCAAATGCCAAATGGTCAAGAGACTGTCATTATTGCCCTAACAGCCAGTGCCTTTAACGAACAGCGAGAAGCCATCTTAAAAGCAGGTTGTGATGACTTCATTCGTAAACCATTCCAAGAAGAAATCCTGTTTGCAAAGATTGCTGAACACCTGGGAGTTCGTTACATCTACAGCGAAGATTCATCACTTACCTTACCCAAAAATGACTTAAAAAGTTGTTGAGTGATCTAAAATTGCTTGTAACTTTGCCTCGGTCTCTCGCAACGCTCTTTCAATCTGCTTGTATTCTGTGATATTGCGCCCTTCAGAAATCAGGAGGATGACGTTGCCGTTTTCATCTTTTACAGGCTTTATTGAGAAGTCGAGGATAGCTGTTGTCTCTCCAAAACCTGGGTGTTCAACTTCGTAACGGACAAACTCCCCTATAGCGGCGCGTGCGATCGCATCTTGTAAACGTTGCTGAGCTTCTACTGAGTACGTCCACCACGGTGTTTCCCAGAACGGATGTCCAATTACGTCCTCTGCCTCAAAGTTTCCAAACTCTAAAGCCATTTGATTGGCTTCTAGGAGAATGCCCTCTGGTGTCAGTAGTCCAGAAAACTGAAACGATTGGTTAAAAACAGCACGAAAGCGTCTTTCTTGAGCTTTCTTTAGTTCCTCTTCTGCTTGCTTTCCTTGGGTAATATCTTTTGCGATCGTAAGCACGATTCGTCTTTCATCCAGTAATGTACCTAGGGGAGCGCAACTGAAGCTCCAGATTCGACGACTACCGTCCTTAGCGGTAATGGTAACTTCCCCGTCTTCCAGTCGCTCATTGAGTTCATATAATCGAGCAATGAACGCCCGCACATCTTCCTTGTGTTCCCCATAAGCGCGTTCCGTCCACTCAGTAATCGTCGGAATTTCCTCATGAGTGTAGCCTGTCAGTTCAGTCCAGACTTGGTTAATTTGTAAAATTTCCCCATCTTCTGCATGAATAATTATCGGGAAAGGAGCATTGACAATCGCCCGACGAAATCGTTCTTCGCTCTCTTGCAGTTTCCTGCTTAACTGCTGCAACTTGATAACCTGATTGGCTAATTCGGCTTCTCGGTTCTGGCGTTCTTCTTTGAATCGTGTGTTGTAGTTTTGAAAGAATTTTGCGAGGTTCGGTTCTTCCTCAAGCAGTGGAGCCAAATGTAACTGAGCGCGTTTATCGGCTTCAAAGCATAGCTCAGGATAGCTCTCTACCCACTGGTGGCAGAATTTGACGTAACTGAGAAAAGCGACTAAGTGAGCGTACATCACATCCCCCAGAAGCTGACGCAGTTGGGCACGACACTCTTGCGCTTGGGACGGCTGAAGAAACACAAAAACTGAACAGCGCCATAGGCTTTGCTCGACAGACGAATCCGATGCGAGATCATTTGATGCATCAGAATCAGGTTTGTAAAGAGGAATCGGCTGCTGGCTAAGTGTTTCTAATTCTGTATCTAGATCTTGCGGTGTCTTTGGTGGTGGCTGTGCAATCAACTTCAGCACATCCTTACCCAGTATTCCCAACGGTCGCAACGCACAAGAATGGCAGACAATGCAGTAAGGAACCGAGCAATAGCGCGATAGGTAAGCAAACAGCGTTTCTTTGAAAATCGCTGGTAGGGGATTGTTGACATAGGCAGAGAGAGTCTGCTGCCAGAGGTTTTCCAATACATCTGGAGTGGAAAGAGCTGGCTCAAAGAAGGGAGGAAAAAAGCCAAATCGCTCTTCAATCTCTGCCTTAATTTGTGTGCTGGTTCGCATAGGTAGGAGTGTATAGGCTATAGGGCAAAATTCCAGACTTTCCGACACACCGTTAGGGTGTGTTCGATAAGCTGAACCTGCTCAGGTGTTGGAATTGCTTTGAACTCGTAAGTAAGATTTAACACGCTTGCTTGCCTCCTAGGAAATCATGCCTAATTTTCAAGGAGTTTCGGAAACGAAAGGATAAATCCTTTTACTGGATAACTTTAGGGCAAAAGTCGCTTGACCCAGCCCCAAACTTTTACCATGAAATCTTCTATCCGAAGTATGGCAACGTCTAACCACCCTAGTAATTGCTCAAGCGGGTGCTTGACGTAGCCGACGGGTCTTGACTTTGCTTCAATCCAGTCAGGCGCTGGATCAAGATGGCTCTCTGGAGTAGGAGCGGAAGACGTAGTAATAGCAGTGGGTTCTGCTGTTGTCTGCAAGTCATTGGGACGACGAGAATGGGCAGCAGAGAGGGAAGAGGATTTAGCTTTTTTCTGTGTAGTGTCTCTATGTCTCTCCTGAGATTGCAGGAGTGTTCCCTTTGCGCTGGCTTTGACTTTTGCCGTTTGGACAATTGATGGCAGATGTTCGCTCTGCTCTCTTGTAGTGGGTGCCGAAAGCTTTCCTGGTCTTTGCTTGGGGCTTAGGTAGCGCTTGATAGCGCCAAAAACAGAGTTTTTCGGCATCACAGGTGTTTGGCTGTTCGCCCTAGGAAGTTGTGCTTGGGAATCTGAACGCCTCTTCCCAGAAGAACGTGTAGCTGGGGTAGAGGTTTGGGTTAAATCTGGGAATTGTGAGTCATCATATAAATCGTCCCAGGTTAGCCAAGGATCAGGTTCACTGACACCTGCAAGTTCTATGTTAGGAGGAGCGGCAACTGGAGGTAGGGAAGTAGAATTACGTCCCGATAGTTGAGGGGTTTCACCTTGGGCATTAGCAAGACTTTTCGGTTGTGCTTGGGAAGCTGTCCCTGGTAAATGGGAGCGATGTCTACCAAAAAAGTAATCAACCGCCGCGTAAATTAAAGCTTGAACCCGAAATGTATTCGTCTGAGATGCTTCTGTCGTCAGCGAGGTGTTTGGATTGAGGGAATTGATGGCAGATGAAGATGGAGTTTCACTGATGACAATCTGGTTACTTGAGGGCACAGTGGGAGCAGAAAGTTTTCCTGATAACGGTTTGCCGTTCAGGTAACGCTTGAGGACACCCCAAACCGACTTTTCTGGTGTCACAGATGTCTGTCTGTTGCGAGCCTCAGGTAGCTGAGTTTGGGCTTCTGGATTACTCCCAGTTACCAAAGGGACGTAAGAGATAGAATCATGCCCTGATAGTTGATGAGCTTCCGCTTGGACACGGGAATCGGTTTGAGGGAGAGTTGAGCCGCGTCTGCCAAAAAAGTAGTCAACAGCAGCATAAATTAAGGCTTGAATCCGAGAGTTGTTAGGTTGAGATGCCTCCAAAGATTCAGCATCTCTAGGTGTTATGAAGGGGGTTTGTAACTGTTGACGCAGTTTTTGACTCCGTTCTCGCAGGACACTTGTCGCGCGATCGCCCAACGTTACCACGACTTCTGATCCAGGTACCAATTGGTGGGATTCTAGTTCAGCAACAGTACGATCAAGGAACGCTAAAGCTGGATGCGGTGTAATTACTGCTGAGTTAGATGCTGCTAGCTGCTTGTGACGACGGTGTTGCGGTTGACTGGGTTGGGATGCAGGATGATAGACAAGAGTTGCTTCCTGAAAGACATTTGCTGCGATCGCAACAGGACTACTCTGCACCCACGCCATTAGATTCCAGAAAAGTCTGACAGGTAGAAAAACACGGGGTTGATCTAAGTTAGCTAGGCGTTGAGGAGTGTGACTCTTTGATGCGATCGCTAAACGCCACTGACGCAATAAATCAGCGACTTCCCAGCTAATTCTAGAGGCGAGTTTTTGCTGCTGCTGGGGTGTCAAAATATCGAAAATTTGATTTTGTACCGTAACGAGTACTAGAGTGCGCGTCTCCAACTGTGTCGCTACTCCCTGAATCATGCCACACTCACCACTCAGAGGCTGAGCGGCTATTGCAGCAGTCAGTTGTTCGTTCTCTGTTGTTGGTTGTTTGTCTGTCTTAGCTAGCTCCTGAGTGCTAGTTACTGACAAAAAACTCGGTGATGATGCGAGTAACTCATCAGGTTCTGACTCAAACAGGGTATTGACTTCACAGAGTACTCGCTGAATCGGTGTATCAGCGGCTGGGGGAGTCTCTTGCTTGGGCTGAGATTGAGTAAGAGCTTTGATCTGAGGAAATCCCGCTTGTGCCGCTGATGAAAGTTGACGCCCCGCCGATAAACCGCTTTGCACCGCTAGGTAGAGCGGATAAAGCACGATTTGCGCTCCCCAGACAGCAGTGACTTTCAGCTGCCGTACTGCGCGATCGCATTGAGCCGTAAACTTGATAGATTGCCGATTCAGAAAATTGAATAATCGACTTTGATAACGACCTGGATGAGCGGGGGGCATGGTTATGAGTGGCTAAGCGTAAAAATTGGCAGCTAAATATTAAGTGGCTAAGCGTAAAAATCGACAGCTAAAAATAACAATAGTAGGTGCCCTGATTTTATCGAAAAGATGACTGACCCTGTGACTTCACCAGTTGGGACGCACCTCATTAATGATGCCATTGAAAGACTGCGGTTCTTAACTCAAGTTGATGTTCAGAACGGCTGGCGATGTTGTGCTCAAGACTTATCAGTGACTGTTGCTACTCAGTCTCAAGATTGGAATGATTGGTCGATTGCTGAACTTAACCCAAAAGAATACATTGTTTGGTCGGTGGGACGGCAAGTGATGTGGTTGAGCCAACGCTTGGTGATTCCCCAGGATTTACAGGGTTATCCTTTACCGGGGTTAGCATTACGGCTGGTTCTGACTTGGTGGGCAGAATCGGCTCAAATCTTTGTTAATGGACAGCTAGTACAAGAGGGAGATTTATTTGATTCTTCCGCTAGGGTACTGCTAAGTTCTGCTGTGGTGCCGGGGGACGAGATTGAGGTAGCCTTACGACTTGTCAGTCCGGGTCATGATATTGGGGCACTGATGCGTTCAATAGTTGTCTATGAGGCGACTGAGGACATCGATCCAGGTTTTGTTGCTAATGAATTGGCGGTATTGCAGAAGTATGTCGAAGCCTTTGAACCCGCACAACTCAATACACTTGCAGAAGCTATTGCTGAGATTAATTGGGAGTTGGTGTCTCAGAAGGAAGAATTTACGCGATCACTTTCTAGATTACGCCAAAATCTCCAATCCTTTGTAAACGCAAGCAACCCCTTACCCATACTAAAACAACGCCAAATCCAAATGCTAGGTCATGCTCACCTCGACCTCGCTTGGCTATGGACAGTCAGTGAAACCTGGGAGGTTGCTCAACGCACCTTTGAATCTGTCTTGAAGTTACAGCAGGAGTTTCCTGAGCTTACATTTTGCCATTCCACACCCGCACTCTACGCCTGGATAGAACAGCATCGTCCTGACCTATTTACTGCTATCAAACAACAAATAGCCACTGGTCGTTGGGAAGTTGTCGGTGGGATGTGGGTCGAGCCAGAATTAAACCTAATCAATGGTGAATCCATTGTCCGGCAAGTACTCTACGGACAGCGTTACGTCCAAGAGAAGTTTGGCGAACTGACACGGGTTGCCTGGGTACCTGATAGCTTTGGTTTCTGTTGGCAACTGCCACAAATTCTGAAACAGGGTGGGATGGAATACTTCGTCACCCAAAAACTGCACTGGAACGATACAACAAAGTTTCCCTATGGTGCTTTCTGGTGGCAGTCACCGGATGGCACCCAAATCTTTAGCCTGATGTCTCCCCCCAACACCACAGGGGTAATGGATACTAATCCGCTCACGATTGCCGCCTATGCGGTTGATTGGGAAACTCAAACTCGTCTAAAAGAGGCTTTCTGGCTTCCTGGTGTGGGAGATCATGGTGGTGGCCCGACCCGCGATATGTTACAGGTAGCCAAGCGCTGGGAGCGATCGCCTTTTTTCCCTCGCCTAGAATTTACGACAGCGTTGAGTTATTTGTCATTGATTAGTAGACAAGAGTTAGTTGGTAACACCGAGATTAACAAGAAACCAACAACCAACAACGGACAACCGACAAATGAAATTCCCATTTGGAATGATGAACTGTATCTAGAATTCCATCGCGGTTGCTACACCACCCACGCCGACCAAAAGCGTTGGAATCGTCGTTGTGAAGACTTGTTGTACCAGGCAGAACTCTTTGCCTCTTTAGCAACAATTACCACTAGCTGTCGCTATCCCAAGCTTCAGTTGGAACAGGCTTGGAAAAAGGTGCTGTTTAACCAGTTTCACGATATTTTACCAGGGACATCAATTCCAGAAGTATTTGTGGAGGCAAACCAAGCTTGGCAGGATGTGGAGCAAGTTGGCTTAGAGATAGTAGAAGCGTCATTGAATGCGATCGCTTCTCAAATCACTCTCCCACCCCCACCCCAACCAGACGCGCAACCTGTTATTGTCTTTAACTCCCTCAACTGGCAACGTTCAGAACTCATTGCTGTTTCCTTACCCCAGTCATCTGAGACGACTTGGGATGTTTACGACCTTTCAGGAGACAAGCTACTATCCCAGCGTCGTGATGTCTCAACACTTCTGTTTTTGGCAAAGGATATCCCTTCTATTGGGTATCGGGTTTTTTGGCTGTGTCGTGGTGATGACCAACCCCATAAGAACGCAGGACTTTGCGCCCCTACCTTCCGGGAGAATTGGGTTCTAGAAAATGAAATGTTGCGGGTTGTAGTTGACCCCAGCACCGGAGATTTAAGTAGCGTCTTCGATAAAGTCCATCAGCGAGAAGTACTCAGTGGTTCTGGCAATCAGTTGCAAGCCTTTGAAGATAGTGGTCAATACTGGGATGCCTGGAACATCGACCCCAACTATACTCAGCGTCCCTTACCGCCAACCCTGCTGAAATCCATCAAGTGGTTAGAACGAGGGATAGTGCGATCGCGTCTGTGTGTTGTCCGCCAGTTGGGACAATCCCAGTTTTGTCAGGAGTATGTACTAGAAGCTGAATCCCCGATTCTCAAAATTGTCACAACTGTAGACTGGCAGGAACGCCATGTTTTAGTAAAAGCCGCTTTTCCCCTAAACCTGGAAGCTGATTATGCCACCTATGAGATTGCTTGTGGTGCTATCCAACGTCCAACTCGACCTAAAACTCCTGCTGAGCAAGCAAAATGGGAAGTTCCCGCCCTACGTTGGGCAGATCTCAGTGAGGGCGACTATGGTGTCAGTTTGCTCAATGATTGTAAATACGGCTATGATGCCCAACCCTCTGTGTTACGCCTAACGCTCCTACGGAGTCCCAATTGGCCTGATCCAGAAGCTGACAGGGGCATTCATCACTTCACCTATGCCCTTTATCCTCACAGTGGCAGTTGGCACTCAGCAGGTACAGTACGACGAGCTTATGAACTAAATTTACCGCTTCAGGTACTCAATAACCCTTCTGTAGGGACGTATGGCAGTACACTTCTACAACCAATTGGTCAATTGTTGAATCTCCAAGCTGAGAATCTCATCTTAATGGCTCTGAAGCTGTCAGAAGATGATGCTAATCAATGGATTCTGCGCTGTTACGAATGTTACGGTGAGTTAGCTGAATTAGCACTCAAGAGTGATTTAGATTTAGCGATCGCTCAGCCTGTCAATTTATTAGAGCAACCTGTCCAACTCCCTGAACACTCATCTAATCAGCAAGCTTTCCCACTACAGCCTTGGAAAATTGCTAGTTTTACATTGGTACCTACGGCGAACCTCAAGAGGAAGTAATTCAGACCTCCATGAATGAATAGTTAAATCAGAAACATTTGCCTTGATGCACTAGCTACTTTACTGTTTTAGGGTGGCTAGAACCGTTAATACGCCGTTACAAGTTAAGCTCAAAGTCCAGTTATCCTTGATTTATTGAGTTTCATCTGCCTAAAGATAGATATTGTTGTTACAGTGAAATGTACTTGGATTACTCTAACAGTTAGAGTTAATGTAAAAAGGTAAAAGCTTAGCAGCAATTGGCAGAATATTTAAAAAGCTTTCTTAAAGAAATAAGCACAAATAAATTTCTAAAAGATATGCTAAAGTTGTCTGCATAAATCAGCTAATTCTTTCTCTGTTAAAGAAGTCTTGTTGCTTCATAACAGCTTCTAAACTTAAGCAAAAATTTAAGATAAACCTCAATAGGCAGAGCGTCATTAGTTAAAATCGCCAGTTCTGATATACGTCTCTAACCTGGCAAAACTTTTAACCTACAACAATGACCTGTTAACAACGTCAACGTCTTCATAAGGCAGTTAGATTGAGCAAACTATGAGTGCAAATACAGTTTCTGTTATTATTCCTTGCTACAACGCAGCAAAGTTCTTGGAAGAAGCGATCGAGAGTGTTCTGGCGCAGACCTACCGACAGTTCGAGATCATTCTGGTCAACGACGGCTCAACCGACAATACCGAGGAGGTAGCGACCCGTTACCCAGAGGTGAGATACATTTATCAGAAGAACCAAGGCATTGCTGCTGCACGCAACACGGGACTGGTTGAGAGTTGTGGTGAGTATGTGGTTTTTCACAATCCAGATGACATCATGAGGTCAAATGCACTGGAAATTGGTGTGAACAGCCTGAAAGCTCATCCTAATTGTGGCTTTGCTTTTGGTCTGTGCAAGTGCGTTAGAAACGATGGATTAGCGTTTGATTCAAGTTTAGAACCCCAGGAGATGTCTTTAGACATCTATCAACTGCTGCTGCGTAGTAGATGCTTTGTACCACCTTCGACAGTCCTCTTCCGCCATATTGTTTTTGAAGCTGTTGGTAATTTTGACCGGACGCTTGTTGTCTCAAATGACTATGACGTGTTTCTACGAGTGGCAAGAGCATTTCCAGGCTACTGCCACAATCAGGTTGTTGTTGATTATCGTCAACACAGCAGCAACGTATCAATTACAGGTAAACCTTCACGGATGCTGTACTATACCCTAAAGTCTCTTGGTAAACAGTGGAAGTCTGTTAAGGGAAATCAGGAGTACGAAGCCGCTTTTAGGAGTGGAAAACAGCATTGGATAAGTCTTTTTGGTTCCGACATGGCGTATGAAGTTGCTGCCAATCTCAAGGCACAGAAATTCGCCTCTGCTGCACAAGTCATGGGTTTACTGTTACGGTACTACCCTCAGGGTTTGGTCAAGTATGCTATTGAGCGGTGGTTCAAGTTGTGGTCAAAGCTTCTAGTGACCAGTTCAGCAAGCTAAGGAACATGAAGTGAAGCTAAATAGACGATGCTAACAGGGTTCTAGCGAACCAGATAGCATCGCCCTAAAGTGCTTTTGGAGATGGCTGAACAATGCTCGTGCCCAGCAACTTTTAGCTGAACTCATTTTTCAGATAACCTAAATAAGGCACTAGAAAAAGCTTAGTCTTCGTGATCTTCAAAAGGATCATCCAATTGGGCAGAAGGTGGCCCAAAAGCCGTGTAAATTGAGAAGCCAGTGATAGCGATAACAAAAGCAGCGATAGATATACTAAGAACTGTTGCGGGTTCCATGATTTAGATAAATTATGAGTTCTATTCCTCTATAATATTACGGAACGTTACAAAAAATCTATTGAGATTAATCATAGGTGACCCATGGCACAACGGACGCGGCTAGGAGAAATCCTCAAACCTCTAAACTCGGAGTATGGTAAGGTGGCTCCAGGTTGGGGGACTACGCCATTGATGGCAGTCTTCATGCTGTTATTCTTCGTCTTTTTGTTGATTATTTTGCAGCTCTACAATTCCTCTCTGCTGCTTGAGGGCATCAATGTTGACTGGAGAAGCTTAGGTCAGTAATCTCCTAGCTTCACGCCTTCAATCACAATCAAGATTTAACATCCCGGCTTGTCCGGGTTTTTTGTAGGTCATAATACGGAAGACTAGGACTCTTCCCTTAAGACAGCACAGGAGGTCATCACATGAATGTTTTTGGTATTGGTTTGCCGGAGATGGCACTAATTATGGTTATTGCCTTATTGGTATTTGGTCCCAAAAAGTTGCCAGAAATTGGTCGGAGTATGGGCAAAGCAATTCGAGGCTTTCAAGATGCCTCCAAAGAGTTTGAAGCTGAGTTCAAGCATGAGGCTCAGCAGATAGAGCAAGCGGTAAAGACACCAGCACTACCCGAATCTAAGAAAACTGTCACTCAAGAAACTGCCGCTGCTGAATCGAATAATCACGCAGCTACTTGATCTCAACGAAAGTTCAAACCTGCTATGATTGCTTTTTTAGCCCGCTCAGGCGGGCTTTAAACGTTTTCTAGTTTGGAGACAAGGTTTTCTTTCTCCAGGGTGGCTTTAGCTATTTTCCAGATGGTGATTGGGTTATGGGACTATTGGCTAGATGTTTCCAGTGGGCAGTTCTATGTCAGATAGCTTTGCCAACTTAAGTGCTGTAAGCCGCAGAGTCACCATGACCAATGAACCAAGGTTGAGGAATAACAAGTCTAGGTCACCAGCAAGTGTTGATTTTCCTAAGCCTCTATCTACTTCTCAAATGTACTAAGGAACATATCAATAGGGGCACCCTGTTCAATTTGCTGTTATGACACACTGGAAGAATTTGAAAACTGACCAAACACCTTGTGGTTGGCAGTAAGTCCCTTATCGAAACCAAGCTAACCGTTGCTTCAAGTCGTTTTAAGACTCTGGCTTTCCATTCTTTTGACCGGAAGGAGCCTCAAACTTGTAACCAACACCCCGAACAGTTTGAATAAGTGACGGCTGACTAGAGTCAAGTTCAATTTTTTTGCGAATTTGACCGATATGCACGTCAACGACTCGTTGGTCTCCTACATAGTCATACTCCCAGACTTCCTGGATTAGCTCAGAGCGACGCAGTACCCGACCGGGATGACAAGCTAGAAAATGCAGTAAGTCAAATTCTAGAGCGGTTAAAGGGACAATTTCGTCGTTGAGAGTCACCTCTCGGCGTCCGGGATCGATAACTAACTGGTTGAAGACGAGACGTTGTTGTTCAGTCGCCGTAACTTCCCGCTTGCGTTTTAAAATTGCCCCGACTCGGTTTTCCAGTTCTTGTAAATCGAAAGGCTTCGTAAGGTAGTCATCACCACCGAGTTTAAAGCCTTTGTCTTTGTCAGCAGCATCTGCCCTACTGGTAAGAAACAGAACAAAGACATCGGTACGGCTTTGCATCTCTTGACATAGGGTATAGCCAAGAGCATCAGGCAAATTCACATCTAGAATTACTAGATCGGGATTGAATTGCCCAAACAGTGCAAGAGCCGTCTTCCCATCATGAGCAGACTGCATTTGGTAGTTCTTCTGGCTTAAAAAGCGAAGAATTAAATTTCGGATTGCCGGGTCGTCATCCACGACAAGAATCTTGGCGGAGGACATGGTCATAACTTTCCACGGAGAACAGGGTTCAGGGATCAACACGCAGGACTTTTTACACCAATGGTGTAATGAGCATTTTAGACAATTATCGTCGTAGAATTAAGGGATGCCAATAGCTTTTGACATCATACCGAAGTTGCATAGTAAAGAAACTTAGCAAGAGCATGAGCAATGAAGGCAGTTGATGAATTGTTTTTCACTGATTGAACGTGTTTGTCGGGATAGAGTGCGCTTGTATTTGGGGATCAGGCTAAACTAGCTTGCAGGGGGGTGCATGACACTCGATAAGGTCTAACTGTTACCCTGTTGGTAGCAAGAGAATTATTGAGCGTTATCGGTGCCTTATATATTAATCCAGTGTAGAGTTGCTGTTATACGAGTGAAAAGAAGGGATGTCTCGGAGGTTTTGAATGAGTGATCAAAATCCCTACGAAAAGCTTGGGGTTACTGAAGACGCTTCTTTTGATGAAATTCAGGATGCTAAAGGGCGCTTGATGCAGCAGCATCGTGGTGATCAAAAGCTTGTAGAGTCTGTCGAGGCTGCCTATGATGCAATCATCATGGATCGTCTCAGAATGCGCCAAGAAGGGAAAATCAAGGTTCCTGAACGTATTCGCTTTCCGGAAAAGCTGTCTCCGGCACCACCGACTTTTCCCCAAACGCCAGCCAGTCGCTCTCCGGCATGGCTGCAAAGACTGTTAGATACCCCGTCTCCGGGAGAACTGCTCGGACCCGCTATTGCGTTTTCGGTGTTGGGTGCTTTGACTATTTTTTATCCAGCTCCGGATGAATCAATCCTACCGTTAGCTCTGGCGTTGGGCTTCTGCTGTAATATTTACTTTCTCAATCGTAAGGAACGACAATTTGGTCGTGCATTTTTGTTGACACTGGCAGGTTTGCTTATAGGGGTTGGGTTGGGAACGTTGCTGGGTGGTCTAATTGAGTCACAAATTGCTGGCTTCGGTTTGGCAACAGAGAAATTTGCTACGTTGGTATCATTTTTCGTTCTCTGGCTGATTAGTAGCTTCCTCCGCTGAAATACATCTTCACCCGTTAAGTGTGTTCCTAGACTGAACATTGGCAAGTTTTGCCTATTGTTTGTCGGCTGTTGCAACTGACGACCGACAAAACGTTGATTTGACTTGGAGGTAATCCGGCTCGTCTCATCAAAGTCCGTAAGCACTTTTAACATTGAGCAATAAATATTAATTTTTATTTGGCTTCACCCAAGGGGAAGCTACCTCGCTTCATCTGCTCTCGTTCAATCGCTTCAAACAAAGCCCGAAAATTCCCTTCTCCAAATCCTTCGGCTTCCTGGCGGCGTTCTATCAGTTCAAAGAAAAAGGTAGGCTGCTCAAAAATTGGTTGAGTGAAGGTCTGAAGTAGCAAGGCACGTCTTGATTTATCCTGCCAATCTACCAGAATTTCTTGGGCAGCAATTTCCTCGAATTCTGCTGCCGATAAGGGAAGTCCAGGATAGTTCAGCCGTAGCTGGGTGTAGTAGGTAGGAGGAATAGAGAGAAAAGATAAGCCTAGATTACGGAGTTGTGCGATCGCTTGTACAATCTGAGGGGTCTCTAAAGCAATGTGTTGGATACCTGGCCCCTGGTTGACATCCAGAAACTCCTGAATTTGAGAATTCGCTGATGCTGGTTCATTGATAGGAAGTTGCAAACCACTTTTGGGGTGAACCATCACCTGAGAGCGAAGTCCTGAATTATCCGTTTGAATCGTAAACCGCTGCTGCCGTCGGAATCCCAAAACATTTTCATACCAATCAAGAGCAAGTTCTAGGTCACCAGCACCAACATTTAACACAACGTGATCGATACCAGCAAATAGTTCAGAGTTCCTGATCAACTGTAAGGGTAATCTTTCTGGAGTTGCCTTTGGCTCAGTAGAGGGGAAAGATTTAGTGGTAAATTCTGAGGCGAGAAATGCTGGTAACAAAGGAGTATTGCCAATACGCTCAGTTAGCGTATGACTCAAGGAACCCCAAGCCGCAATTTTCGCCCATTTCCAGCCGCCTTGAGCAAGCAACTGCTGTTGAACAGGTTCTAAGACTTTTGCCCCGTTAGCAACAGCCTTCTCCATCAAACCTTCCAAATCTGAAACGACAAAGGCAATATCAGCAACACCGGGAGGATGGAGACGTAAAAACTGGGCAACGGGACTTTCTGAGGTAAGAGGGGAAGATAGAACGATGTAAACTACATTACTTTTTACTGCTGTTGTGAGAGTATGGCGGCTTACACTAGATGCCAAGGCTTGAAAGCCCATGTGCTTCACAAACCAGTCGCGGGAGGCGCTGGCATCTTCTACATAGAAGTGAATGTGATCAATTTTCATGCCTTATTCCATCAGAGGGCTTGCCTGCTTGTCAATTTTGCCGTTTTTTGAAGATTTACAGGTCATTCCCAAGAAAGAAGGAACTTTGTTCCCCCTACGCATTACCCAAAGCTTGAGTGAGGACATGCTACACAAACGCTATCGTCACATGAGAAAAATAACAGAAGTTACGCAGTTAATCGTAAAAGCCTGATTCTCTCTTAGCGACTTTATCCGGCATTTTATTTTACATTTCTTTACTACTTACTCATCTTATTCATAAATGACCAGGAGTTACGCAGTTAATCAGTGAAAGCCTGATTTTGCCGTAGGACTTGGTATTGCCAAGCCCTACAGCGTGTTGAAGTGCGTCAGTACTGTTCAATTAAATGCGAGAGTAGCTAATTTTTAACAAACGCTTGTACTCGTTCCATAACCTGCCACAAGGACGCTACCATCTCTTTTGCCCCATCCAATGACTGTTGTCGTGCCATTCCCTCTAGTTCTCTTGCGATCGCAGACATTGCCGGAACACCGATATTAGCAGCGGAGCCTTTGAGACGATGAGCATAATGTTCAACGAGAGAAGAATCGATCTCTAAAATTGCACGTTCTAGTGCCTCTAAATCTTTAGGTGTTGTCTCTAGAAAAATCTGTAGCAGTCGCTGTTGGATAGCCACTTTGCCGCGAGATATTCTCTCTAAACGAGCTAAATCAATGGGAGGAGAAGAATCTTGTCGGTCAGTTACATCTTGGCTTGCATCTAAGAGTTCACTCGGATGAGTCGCCTGTTCCTCATTACTAGTTCCGCCTTCCACTGGCGACGGTAGCCAACGCTGAATTACCCTAGCTAAATCTTCCTGTTCAAGCGGCTTACTGAGATAGTCATCCATGCCTACCTCCAAACATTTATCACGATCAGCCAACATTGCATTAGCGGTTAGGGCAATCACAACTGTATGTCGTTTATTTCCTTCGTGGTGACGTAGTTCTTGGGTTGTTGTGTAGCCGTCCATAACAGGCATTTGGCAGTCCATTAGCACCAGATCATAATCTTGCTTCTTGAGCAACTCTAAGGCTTCCACACCATTAGTGACACAATCAGCTTCATAACCCAGCATTTGCAATTGGTTCAAAATTACCGCTTGATTAATTGAATTGTCTTCTGCTACCAAAATTTTTAGATTCTCTTTTCCAGTAGATTTAAGGTTAACGACGGCTAATTCCTGGGGCTTACACTCTAAAATTTTTGCTGTCTGGAATTCGGATATAGGTGTAGCCGCTACCTGTTTATCAAACTCGATTTGGAACCAAAACGTTGAACCTTTGTCAACCACACTTTCAGCCCCAATCTTCCCTTCCATGAGTGACACAAGCTGTTGACAAATGGCTAATCCTAAACCAGTACCTCCATACTCTCGGCTAGTTGAAGCATCGACTTGGGAAAAAGATTGAAAGAGTTTTTGCATTCCCTCATCAGGAATGCCAATACCAGTATCAATAATAGCGAAATGAATAATAGCTGTTTTATCGGTTTCTGATTGTAATGTAGTTTTTATCTTAACGTTTCCTGTAAGGGTAAACTTAATCGCGTTACTCAGTAGATTTAATAATATTTGGCGCAATCGCCCTGAGTCACCTTGTAGTATTTTTGGTAATTTATCGTCAAACTCTATAATTAGTTCTATCTCTTTAGCATCGGCTTGAGGCGTAAGTAAATCTACGACTTCTTCAATACATTTATAAAGGTCAAACTCTAATATTTCTAAGTGCATTTCTCCGGCTTCAAGTTTCGAGAAGTCGAGAATGTCATTAATGATGCTGAGCAAATGCTTAGCACTTGTGCGGATGGTTTGAGCGTATTCGAGTTGTTGGGCGCTGAGGTCTGTTTGCAGGAGTAAGCCGGCCATCCCTAGTACCCCATTCATGGGAGTACGAATTTCATGGCTCATATTTGCCAAAAATTGCGATTTGACCTGCGCTGCTTCTAGAGCAGCTTCTCGTGCTTTTACCAAGTCATCTATGCGGTCATCAACGATAATAATGCCACCAATTTGATTATCTGAGGTATACCAAGGTTGGACTGCCCAACGAGAATAGAAAAGTGAGCCATCGTTTCGTTCCCATTTATCTTCAGAACGAGAAACAAATTGTCCTTGTAAACCTTGCTGATGGGCAACTTTCCACTCTTCTTTTAGGTCTGGAAAAATATCATAATGACACTGCCCTAAGACTGAGTGATTTTCTACTCCTAAATCAGTTAGCCACTTGTGACTGTAGGCGAGATAGCACATGTGCGTATCAAACATCGCTATAGCTATCGGGGCATTTTTAATCACTTGTCGCAGTTGTTCGCGTTCTCGTTCTACGGTAAGTTCGGCTTGCTTACGTTGGGTAATGTCTACCCCCATACCCCATCCTGCCCAACCTGGAATAGGAAAGCGATCGCTAATATTTGACCAGACTACTGTTTTGAGGTTACCGTCTTTACAAGGGATTTCCCATTCGCGATCGCGGTAGTTATTTTCTTGAGATTCTACTTCTACAATTGCGGCGCTACTTTCTCCTGTTGGATCACGACTCTCTAAACGATATCCCCTTCGTCCTTTCTCCCCCACCCCTCCATAAAATAATTCTCTAGCCTGGGGAAGTGCAGTAATTTCCTCTTTGGTATATCCTGTAACTCTTTCACATTCACGATTCCAGACGATGATGTTGCCGTTTGTGTCAAATGCTGCCATCATCACTGGCATATTCTCTAGCACTGTGCGGAGACGTTGTTCACTTTCTTGGATAACATTGGAGGCTTCATCTCTTTGCAACTGGTTAATATAAGCTTTGGAATGGTAGCGAATGCGGGCAACAAGTTCAACTTGCTCAGGCAATTTCACTAAGTAATCATTAGCCCCCGCAGCAAAGGCTTCGGCTTTTAAATTTGCCTCTTCCTTGGCTGATAGGACAATCATTGGAATCTCGCGGGTTGCTGCATTCGCTCGAAAGAAACGCAGTAATAATAATCCATCAATTTCAGGCATGACTAAATCTTGTAGGATTACTGTTGGTGCAATCTCTGTTGCCTGTTGCACAGCTTGAATTGGATCACTACAGTAGTGGAAAATAATATCCTCTTCAGTGGCTAACATCCGGCGCACCGCCTCCCCAATTAGAGGCTGATCATCAATGAGTAAGACTGTAATTGGGTGTTCCTTTAAAAATGAATGAGGTAGGGTCGCCATATCAACACAAATATTAAGGATTAAACGTTGAAAATAAATAGCTGGATGATACTATTAATTAGTCTATTAATTTTGACCAATTTTCTTCCATCCAGGATTTAGACTTTAATATCTGAAATTTTTTTGACAAGAGCAGAAGCGATCGCCTCAACTGGCAAAACCTCTGTGACTGCCCCCAACTCCACTGCTGCTTTTGGCATCCCATAAACGACACAACTACTTTGATTTTGGGCAATCGTATGCCAACCCGCAGAGCGCAACAAGCCTAAACCCATGGCACCATCTCGTCCCATACCCGTCAGCAGTACCCCAACTCCCTTTCCTCGCCAGTGCTTAGCCGCGCTTTTGAAAAAAACATCCACTGAGGGACGGTAAGCATAATTACGGGGTTCTTTAATGTAGTTGAGCGTTAGATCGGACTGCAAAACTAGGTGGTCGTTGGTTCTAGCTACCAAAACTTTACCGACCTCTGGCTGACAAAGCGCCATAGCCACTTGAACAGGTAAGGCAGATTGAGCATTTAACCATTCCGCTAATCCCGGCGCAAATTGCTCATCAACGTGCTGAATAATGACAACAGCCGCAGGAAAATCTTTGCTAAGGCGAGTAAGGATAGCTGCGATCGCTTGGGGGCCACCTGTAGAAGCGCCAATCACTACTAGAGGAGGGCTTCGTTTGGGTTGAGAACTGAATTCCAACATCGATCGCCTTTGAGACGACCTTGCTGGTGATTTACCAATCAATTTGCTGATTGTGGCAATTTTCGCTAGCAAACTCGCCCCACCTTCAGGGTAGCCGCTAGTCCCCAAAATAGGAGTATTGACTACATCTAGCGCCCCATACCCCATCGCTTCAAACACTTTAGACGAATGACCCATCACTGTAGAAGTCACAATTAAAATCGCGCAGGGAGAGTGACTCATAATCCGGCGTGTCGCCTCAACCCCATCCATCACTGGCATAATCAAATCCATCAAAATTAAGTCTGGGGTATCTTTGGCGCATTTCATGACAGCTTGCGCCCCATCACGGGCACTCCAAGCAATTACATAGTTTGGAACAGTCCTTATGATGCGCCGCAGGGCTTCTGTGGCGATTAATGTATCGTTAACAATAGCAATTCGCATTATTGGTTTTTGGTTTTTAGTTTTTGGCTAGAAGCTTTGTTAAGGGGTTTTAGAAGGGCGTTTAGTTTGGGTGACAGGTTCTCAATACTTGCTCGGTGTGTTTATTTTCTCACTTGCTAATAACCCTTGCTAAAAACTAGTAACCAACAACCAACAACCAACAACTAACGACTAATTCCTCCCTTCACCAATTAAATCAATTACAGCTTCCAACAGTGTATCATCGTGAAAACTGCTCTTTGTTAAATAATAATTTGCCCCGACATCTAATCCTCTAATAAAGTCTTCTTCACGGTCTTTATAGGAAACAATAATTACAGGTAATGAATTAAGACTAGAATTTTGTTTAATCTGACTGACTAGTTCAATGCCATTCATCCGTGGCATATCAATATCCGTGATTACCAAATCATAATGATTTATGCGAATGGCATTCCAGGCATCCATGCCGTTAACAGCTACTTCAACTTCATACCCTTGATTCTCTAAGAGCTTGCGTTCAACCTCTCGCACCGTAATTGAGTCATCAACAACTAGAATACGAAGGGGTTGTTTGGGTTGAGTTGTAGAAGTTTGTGCAATCTTACTAAGCTCTCTGGCTACTAGCAGTTTATCAATGGAACGTACTAAATCATCAACATCCACAATTAAGACAACAGAACCATCTTCCATTAAGGCTGCCGCATTAATATCCTGTACTTTTCCTAGACGGGGGTCTAAAGGTCTAACAACTAAATCTTGGGCGCCTAAAAATCGATCGACAACTACACCATAACGGTTTGAGCGAGGCGATCGCGATATGGCTAGCGCTTCGTTGTCACTATCGTGGCTGTTTCCGGCAGAGGTTGCCACTGAGTAAGGTTGTACACTATCGCTAATTACAACAACCGGAAAAACCTCTAGTTTTGCTTGCTCTGAATTTGTAGTTAAATCTAAAACCTGATGAGCGGTAATCAAGCCAATATTTTGCTCATCAATTCTTGTAAACTGACGATTCTCAACCGTAAATATATCCGTTTGAGGAACCATTAAAAGGCGATCAATTCGTGTCAGGGGGAAAGCATAAGCCTCCTTTGAGATTTCCACGACTAAGGTACGGATAACAGATAATGTCAGTGGTAATTGCAAGTAAAAGTTCATGCCCCTTGAGGCACCCGATGTCGCTCTCAGGACACCACCTACCTGCTGTACCATACTTTGAACAATATCTAACCCCACACCACGCCCAGAAATTTCTGTGATTGTGTTAGCTGTTGAAAATCCCGGTAGAAACAAAAAATCTATGAGTTCGGCTTCTGTAAGCTGTTCAGCTATCTTGGTACTCACCATTCCCTTACTTACAACTTTTTGGCGTAGCTGTTCTAAGTTCACCCCTCGACCATCATCAGAAGCTGTGATTAATAACATCCCAGCTTGATGCCTTGCTTCAAGGCGGATGGTTCCCGTTTCAGGTTTTCCTAGACGCGATCGCTCTTCAGGTGACTCGATGCCATGATCGATCGCATTACGCAAGATATGAGTCAGTGGAGCCTCTAATTTTTCTAAAATATCTCGGTCTATCTGTGTCGATTTACCCAAAATTTCAAAATTAATTTGCTTGCCGAGTTGTCTAGCTAAATCCCGAACCATCCGAGGAAATCCCTCAACCCCATCGGCAAACGGTCGCATTTGGGTAGCGATGACTTCACGATACAGTCGATCTGAAAGATTGGCAGAACGACGTGCAAAAAGTTCTAATTCATCCAGACGTTCTGTCAGAATCTGATAGCATTCATTAGCCTTTTGGTGAGTTGTATTTAGCTGTGAATCAAGGCGTTGATTAAGTGGTAAATCTGCCAACATCACCTGAAGCTTTTCCACGTCCTTCGATAGTGAGTTTTGATGCCGCCTGAGTTTCTGCAAGGAATCTCTAAAAGGTAGCAACCAGTTGGCCTCGACTAAAGATTCACCCGCCAAACCCATGAGGCGGTTTAAGTTTTCCCCACTGACTCGTACTCCTCGCTCTGTGCTATGAGAGGATTTAGAGTTTGGGACGTGAGGATCGGCAGTTTCCTCCAACCTTAAGTAACGTCCAGGACGTTGGACTGGGGATTGTTCCTCTTGTGCTGAGTGTTGAGTACTGAGTGCGGAGGACTTCTCTTCTATCGAAGCTGGCTTTTGTTGAACAGTTATCCCTTGTCCTGAACGCTGATTTTCATCCGTCTCTACAACTTTGCTTGCCTGGACAAGCATCGCCTGAATCACAGCGACTACAATTTCAACTTCGGCTTGCTGTGCGGATAACCAATTCTCCGAATCGGTATCGGGAACTTGAGCAATGCGAAGAAGTAAATCAACCCCTTGCAACAAACTATCAATTTGATCTGATGAAAGAGCAATGCTTCCTTGTTGAGCGGCGACAAAGCAGTCTTCCATGACATGAGCGACTTTCACCGCTGGCTCAACTTGAACAATCCGAGCTGCACCCTTGATTGAATGAGCCGCACGCATCAGAGCGCTAAGGGCTTCCGTCGGATCTGGCTGGGTTTCCAGTGCCAAAAGGTTATCATTTAGTGCGGCAGCTTGTGTTTCCACCTCCATGCGGAATAAATCCAGCATGGAGAAATTGCTTAAATCCTGATTTGTCATGCTCACAAGAGTTTCTTGTTGAGAGTGTAAAACAATAACTCATCGTCTAGGTAACTCACACTTGTGTTCTGCCAGTTAATGATGGCAGTGGTGTAAGTACCTGCGGTTTTAGAAACAGTTGCAGGGACATTTTGTAATTCATCTAAGTGAACGCGGTGAATTCCATAGATCTCATCAACTGGAAACACCCAGCGATCGCCTTCTTTTTGGACTACAACCATCCGTTGATAGATAATTGGGTTAATCGTTTGGCTAGAGGCAGTGGCTTCTAGTCCCAGAAATTCACTTAGGGAAATGCAAATATGAATTTCACCCCGGATGCTTACAACACCGAGAAGAACGTTGTTGCTGCGGTGGGGTAGGGTATGAATCGCGGAAGGTTCTGTGATTTCTGTGAAGGTATAGGCGGGGAGAGCTAACCATTCTCCTTTTAGGCGAAAGATGCCTATAGAGATTGTATCAACTGCCTGTTCGTCCTTTTCCTGGGTGAGTGAGTGAGTTAACTCATCCCGATAGCCTGCTGGCGCTTCACGTTCGAGTAATCTGCGTCCGGCGGTGGCATAGGCGGGACAGTTGTGACAATGAGAATAGGCTAGGAGTTCTGGACAATTGCGATCGCCCCAAACCCCAATTTGATTCCAGCAATCAGGGTTCATTGGTTGTTGGTTGTTAGTTGTTAGTTATTCGTTGTTGGTTGTTAAGTACAGGACTTATGCTTTCTCCACCTTTCTTACCTATTCCCAAAAACCCAGAACTTTGTGCCTCACAAGTATGAGAAGTGCTATATCATCTGATTACTAACTTTAAAGCTTGATGTTTCTTGGCGTAAGTTTTGTGCCGCATCATCGAGTTGCTCAAGGGCGTTATTCGTCTCCCGTAAAGCATCAGCCGTTTGTAATGAAGCTTCTCTTAGTTGAATCATTGCTTCACTTATTTGTTGTGCGCTTTGAGACTGTGTATTCATACCCTGACCAACGAGTTCAAAACGTGGAGTTAAGGACTGTACTTGCTCGATAATCTGCCCAAGCTGTGAACCAATATTTCCTACATCCTCAACACCTCGTTGAACTTCTTTTGTGAATTTATCCATTTCCATCACTCCTGTGGAAACGGCTGATTGCATTTCCTTAACCATGCTCTCGATATCTAGAGTAGCCACTGCTGTCTGGTCAGCAAGTCGGCGAATTTCTCTAGCAACAACAGCAAATCCTAAGCCATATTCTCTAGCTTTTTCCGCTTCAATCGCTGCATTCAGGGAGAGCAAGTTGGTCTGATCGGCTACCTTGGTGATAGTTGAAACAATGCTGTTGATATTATTGGCTTTTTCACTAATTACCCCCAATCTTGCAGAAATAGATGTAGTCGCTTCTGCAAGTTTACGCATTGTTGATTGCATCCGGATTAAGTCTTTTTGTCCTCGACTAGCTGCATTAGCAGTAGATTGTGAGAGGTCAGTTACCTCATCCATCGTTTTCACAAGTTCATCGGAATTTATTGCAATCTCACGCGCTGTGGCAACAACTTCATTGGTTGAAGCAAGCTGTTCCGTGATGGCTGCTTCTAGTTCCTTACCACTAGCTGCAATTTGGGTAGTAGACGTGGTGATTTGAATACCAGACTGCTGCACTTGGCGAATTAATGAATTCAAGTTTTGCGTCATGACATGAAAGGCAGCTAGCAATTTTCCGATCTCATCTCGCTCGCTAGCCAACTCGACTTGGCTTGTCAGGTCACCTTCTGAGATTCTTTCAGCAACTTCCACTACTCCTGTAATTTTTTTACCTAATGGTCTAGCAATGGTATTGCTAAAGTAAATCCCAAAAAGTATAGCTGTCAGAGGACCAATCAATATACCAAGGATTACCCAGAATGTAATTTGACTAACATCTTGAAATGCTAATTTTCTTGCTCTTATTCCTAGGTTTTGATTAAGGTTAATTAATTCATCAAGTGATGCTTTGACAGCATTATATGCTGGCTCTTTCTGAATAAGGGTTTGATCGACCATGCGATCGACAAGTTGGCTTGCTGCTGCTGCCGCAGCAAATTCTGGAGAATTTTCTCGTCCTTGAGTTAGCAAATTAATTTGTGTTTTGAAAGGGCTAACGGTTCTAGAGCGCTCAAATTCAGTATTCAGTTGCCGAAACTCTTCTGAGGTTTGCTGCCAACGCTCCCAATTTCGCAGAAAGCTTTTGTAGAGTCGATCTTCTTCGGAACTGCGGGGAAGCGCTTCGTAGGCTTCAAAATTTGTGTTAACTTGCTGTTGAGCTGTCTCAATTGCAGTAGCTAAAGCGTCTCTTTGCTCTCGATCTAAGCGGGTATTAAGCAATCCTCGTTCAGCGGATTGGATTTCTGTTTGTCCGGTATCGATATGCAATAGTGCGATCGCGCTTGGCATTGCATTGTCTCCAATTGTCTGGATATGCCTAGTCAGCCGCGAAGTCCCACTCCAACCGATTAAAGCAATAACTAATACAATCAGACCCATAAATAGGAAGGCACTGAACAATTGCCTTTTTAAGGTCATTCCTTGAAACATTTGTCTACTGCCCGTTATCTCTTTTGACGTTAACGATTCACTTTAACAATCACCCTACTCTTTCAATCGTTGAATTCGCTGTCGTAGGATTGCAGCACCTTTGGTATCTCCTTGGTGTTCTTTGAGTAAAGCTAGAAGGATGAGTGCTTCATAGTAATTAGGTTTTAGGTAAATCGCTTTTTGCAAACACTCAAGTGCTTGCGCCTGATTACCTGCTGCCTGACGTACCTGTCCTAAGAGTAGATAAGCCTCGGCACTGGTACGGTTTTGACTCAGGTAAGTTTCGCATAGCGCGGCAGCTTCATTCAACTGCCCTTGATCGGCTAAAGTCTTTGCTCTTTCTATTGTTGGTTGTTGGTTACCTGTGGTTACAGATGTCTGAGAAGTCGTAGGGTTTTTCGGTTCAAGTGCGACATCTTGATTACCCCCAACCTTAATGCTATTGGGATGGGGTAGATCTAAGCGGCATTCCCTACCAGGAAACAGGGGAACTGGACTTTCCTCTCCACCCTTCTCATTCTCCCCTAAGAGGGGAGAGGACAGAGGACGAAGCCTTTTATTCGCGAGAGGGGTTGGGGAAGAGGTTAATCGAGAGGACGTATTAGAGGAATCTTTTGTCGAGGACTGAGGTAATGGTGTGACAGCTTTCCGGAAGGCAAAGGCTAAGGGATGACGAACTCGAATAAAGCGGGATAGTGAGACTTGTTGGGTTTCTGAATGCCCAACAAACAATAACCCGTTTTCAGTTAATAGCTGGTACAAAACCTGAATTGTTCGTTCCCTTGCTGGTTGAGCTAAGTAAATCAGAACATTACGGCAAAAAATGATTTGATACGGTGCTCTTTCAAAAAAAAACTGAGGTTCTAGTAGGTTGCCGTGAAAGAAGTGAACGGCACAGCGAATTGCCTCAGATAGTTCATAGCTATTTCCAGTTTGAGTAAAATAGCTCTTACGTAGGGAGAGGGTGTCGCCTCGGAAAGAATTCTGGCTGTAAATGCCACGTTTGGCACGGCATAATGATTTTTGACTAATGTCAACAGCATCGATGCTGAAATGTTTTGAAGATAACCCAGCTTCTAAAAGAGCGATCGCAATTGAATAAGGTTCCTCTCCCGTTGAGCAAGGGACACTCAATACACGTAGTATGCTGTTTGGGTTGGTTGGTTGCCACTGGGTCTTGACATATTGACGCAAAAACGCAAAGCTTTCGCGATCGCGGAAAAACCAGGTTTCCGGTACGACGATGCTTTCAATGAGAGCCTCTAATTCCTGGGTTGAGGTCTGCAATCGAGCTAGATAAGTTGTTGGATTAGACAAACCACAATCTACCATGCGTTGATTCACGGCTCTAGAGATTGTGTTAGAGCCAATTGCTCCAGCCTCCAAGCCGATTTTCTGTTTGAGTAACGCTTCAATCGCTGCCTGTGACACTGAGTTGTTGGTTGTTGGTTGTTGGTTGTTAGGGGGTGCATCCCCGTATAGGAACCTTGTTGGGGTTGAATCGCTATTCTCATTCCTCCCAGTTCCCAGTCCCCATGAAAGGGATGTTCCTAACTGCCAAAGAAATTTTATCTTTTATAGCAGTTCTCAGATGAATGAGATACACGTTAGGGCTGTGAAACCTAGACAAAACAAGGAAAACAAAAAAGCTGATAGCTGATAGCTGACGGCTGACGGCTTTCTGCTATAACTACTCTAATTGTGGCAGTAAATATCTTTGTTGGGATTCTGATAGCAGCGATTCGACTTGAATACATTGAATCATTCCTTGCTCATCTATGAGAATTCCTCCAAGATAAGCGCCTGTACTAGCTTTAATATCTGGCTCAATTAAATCCGTTTCTTGCAGATTTAAGGTTTCCGTCACCCGTTCAGCAATCACTCCTAACAGGGATGATTTCTCTTCATCAAATGCGTAGTTAACTATGATAATTCGGGTACTTAAATAAGGTTGATATGAACTCCCTGAAAGTAATTGACATAAATCAATTACTGGTATGATTTTGCCCCGATAGTTCAGTAAGCCAGCAAGATATTTAGGCGATCGTGCTAGCTTTTTTAAGTCTACTAAAGAAATGACTTCTACAACCTGTCTAGCAGCAAGGGCATAGCGGTCATCACCGATATAGAAAAGTAACATCAACATTGACAGGAACCAGGGTAAGTAGGCGCAAAGATTAAACTTGATATAATTCTTTCTGTGACTGCACTAATGGATTTTAAAAACGAGTTTCTAGTTGTATGTCCAAAATGTGGTGCCTGTGCGCGAGTTCTGCCTATTGACCCTGAAAACTAAAGCGATCGCTCGAACAATACCTTTCAGTCGTATTATCGAATGCAGACATAATTTCGTCTTTTAAACTCAATCAGTGAGTACCCGAACGTAAAACATTATGACTTGTGAGCGTACCAAGCCCCTTCGCTCAACGCGGAGTCTCAATACCGTCAAACTCAGCTAGATAATTGCAGCAAGGGAGCCAGTGGCTCCCTTGTTTCTCACCCTTAAAGCGTTTTCTGTAACTGCTCGATCAGACCTTCAACATAATCCAGCGCACTATGAATAATTGAGTAATCGTCAATGTCTACACCAACATACTGAGACAGCGCATCCACCTGATCCAGGCTTCCCCCAGATGAAAGTAAATCCAGATAGCCACGAATGAAGTCTTTGCCAGTTTGTTGGTATTTTTGGTAACAAGCCAGACTGACAATATTGGAAGCTGTGTGCTGATAGCTAGAGAACGGCTTACAGAAAATTGAATTAATTCGTGCCCAGTCGTATTGGTGTTCTGGTAGCACTTCTACAACACCACCACAGAGTTCTCGATAAAACTCCATCCACTGTTCATTGACAAAGTTGTGGTCAAAACTGCCTTGGGAGGCGCGTTCGTGAATGGCAAGTTCCAAGCGACTAATCGTACTTTGACAAAACAGTCGGTTGAGTTGTTGTTCTAGTTGTTGTGTCAGCAAGACTTGGCGGAGGTGCTTGTCATCACCAGCTTTTTTGAGAAGATAGTCCAGCAACAACAGTTCATTGAAGCTTGAGGCAACTTCTGCCAACATCGCTGGTGGTTTGCTGTTGAAATACGTTTGGCGATCGCTTGTTAAGGCAAAGTGTAATCCATGCCCAACACCATGCGCCAGAGCAAACATCGACTTGTAATCTTCCGTATAAGAAAGCGATAGATAATTGTGCTTCCCGTAGGTAGGAAACTCACACTCACCACGGCGCTTCCCAGCACGCACCTTGGCATCAACCCAACCGTGGGCAAAAAATTCCTCTGCACGGTTGGCATAGAAGACATCGAACTGTCTGAGTGTTTCTAGTAGTGTCTCGACAGCAGTTCTATAGTCTATCGACGGTAGTCGCTCATTACTCGTTGTCCAAGGTGCGTAGAGATCACAAGTCCGAACGTTTTGTCCAATTGCTTCTCCCTTCAACTGGTAATAGCGTTGGAATAAGCCAAAGCGATCACTTGTGCCTTGCATGATGGCACGGAATAGTCCCTCTGATACTTCATCCACCACGAGATACTTCTGCAACGTTGAGGGGTAACCCCGCATCTGGTTCTCAAAATGGTGGTCTTGGGCAATTGTATTGAGAATAAAGCCATACAGGGTGTTGTGCTGCTGCATTACTTGCCGCACTGAACGATAAGCGTCGTAACGAACATCGGCTTCTGGGTGATAAAGCAGCGCCTCCAGTTCAGCCTCAGTCTTCACAATCTTGCCATCAGATGTTTTGACAGGTTCATAGTCCTGTTCACACAGATGAACTGAATGCAGTTGAATCAACGCCTGCCGTCCTGTCAGGTTGTCACGCTTCCGGGTTTGCTCTACCTCTTCAGAAAGCATGTGAGGGCGAGACTGAGCAATGCGGTTGAGGTAGCGATTGTATTTGCTTAAACTCGGTGACGCGAGTAATTTGTCAAACTCAACACTGCCTAAGTTCTGCAATTCCAACTCAAAGAACAGCAGTTGGTTATCAATGCGGGTAAGCGCTACCTTCATGTCGTTGAGGAATTGCTTCGCCTCACTGTTACGGCTATCTTTACAGAAGACAAGGCTAGGGAAGGCAAGGAGATGGTCTGCTTTCGTGGATATCGCCTCTAGCTGTTGTAGGCACCGAGCAAAGGCTTCTGGTGCCAGTTGGCTGACTTTACCTCGGTAATTTTGGCGAAATTCTGCGGTTTTCTGCTGGAGTGCTTGTAAATCCTGCTTGAGTTGTGGGTCGTCAAAGCCTCTGTAGAGGTCTGAAAGGTTCCATTCCTGAGGGACATCTAGTCTGGTACGAACGGATAATTGAGTCAAGGCACCGCTCCTTTTTTGTGTAGAAGAATTGTAAATGCTGACCCAGCGCTTAGAGGCGCAGTAGTACGAACACACCCTGACTAGTGGCTTTTAATCCACTAACTCGATTTGAAAGAGTAACAAAGGGTTTACCCTTTTTGCAAAGACTGAATAAACCCAAACTGGAGGCTACTCTTCTCACTCCTATTCAACGACAATTAGAGAAAAGTCCTTATCGAAGTAGAAAATTCTTTCCTCACTATTTATTTTTAACTGATTTTGTCACTTTCAGAACCATCCGAAGGAAGAATAAATTCTTCTAGCTTATTCAAATGGATTAAGCTCTTGGGTATAGTTAAACTTCATTAACATTTAGGGATCATGACTTTCCTCAGCTTTTTCCATTTCTTTACCCTGTCCTAACAGATGATTTGTAAAGTAAATATTAAGATATTGCCTCACCAAATCCAGCCGCAATCCTTCCTAGCTTCCTGTAAAAACAGCCGAATTACTTCATTAAGGAGTAACAAGTATAGCAGTCCTATTTGATTTCTAAACAAGACTGACAAGGGAGAGGTATTTGCATCTCATTTAGGATTGCTATATTTTCACTGACCGGTTTCAGGCAAATAGTATGCTGAACTACGAAAGGTATTACTGTGAGCTTGGAGTTTGGAATCAGTTGTAGTAGAGCGTCAACTGCTGTCTCCTTGTGACGGTTTACCGCCTCTTGAACGGTTGGGAAGCTCAACCACAAAATAAGGCTGCCTTTTCTATCATTAGAGATAGACCAAAAAATCTAAGTAGTACCTCGTGACGACCTCTGCAAAGACACTGACGCTCGTCAAAAATTCAGACCGCTTAGAAAAACGCCTCAAAGAGATTCCCCAAGAACCGGGGGTTTATCTAATGCGGGATTCAAGCGATCGCATTCTCTATATCGGCAAATCCAAAAAACTTCGCTCAAGGGTTCGTTCCTATTTCCGGGAGTCCCAGAAATTAAGCGATCGCATTGCGATGATGGTGCGACAAGTCGTTGAGATTGAGTTCATCGTCACCGACACCGAAGCCGAAGCCTTGGCACTCGAAGCGAATCTGGTCAAACAGCATCAGCCTTACTTCAACGTCCTGCTCAAGGATGATAAAAAGTATCCCTACGTCCTCGTTACCTGGTCAGAAGAATATCCCAGAATATTCATCACCCGCAATCGGCGTATCGCAAAGGAGAAAGACAAATACTACGGCCCCTTTGTTGATGCAGGTTTACTCCGAACAACCCTGCGCCTTGCCAAACGCCTCTTCCCGATGCGCCAGCGTCCACAACCGCTATTTAAAGACCGTCCTTGCCTGAACTATGATATGGGACGTTGCCCTGGTGTGTGTCAAAAGCTGGTTTCAACAGAAGAATACCGTAAGACCATCCAAAAGATTGCCATGGTCTTCCAAGGTCGAACCGGAGAATTGATTGATGTTCTAAAAGAGAACATGAATCAGGCGGCTGAGTCCCTGAACTTTGAAGCGGCGGCACGGATTCGTGACCAAATTGCCGGGATTAAATCGTTAGGGGCTGACCAAAAAGTTTCTTTACCCGATGATACAGTCTCGCGAGATGCGATCGCACTTGCGGCTGATAACCAACATGCTTGCATTCAGCTATTCCAGATTCGTGCAGGTCGTTTGGTTGGACGTTTGGGATTTTTCGCGGATGCTCAATCCGGGACTCCAGGTGCAATTTTACAACGGGTATTAGAGGAGCATTACCAAGCCGCTGACTCAGTGGAAATTCCCGCTGAAGTGTTGGTGCAGCATGAGTTGCCAGAAATGGACATGTTAGCGGAATATTTAAGCGATCGCAAAGGTCGCAAAGTCAGCATCCTCGCACCCCAACGGCAAACCAAAGCCGAACTCATTGAAATGGTCGAGCGCAATGCTAACTATGAACTAGAGCGTACCCAACGCTTTGCCGATCGCAATACCCAGGCAATGCAAGATTTAGCCGATATTGTGGACTTACCTGACTTACCGCACCGGATTGAAGGGTACGATATTTCTCATATCCAAGGGTCTAATGCTGTTGCCTCTCAAGTCGTCTTCGTTGACGGGACACCAGCAAAACAGCACTATCGCCACTACAAGATTAAAAACCCAGAGGTGCGATCGGGTCACTCAGATGACTTTGCCAGTCTTGCCGAAGTCATCCGTCGCCGCTTCCGTAAGTACGCGGAAGACCCACAATTGCAGCGAGTTGGAAATTCTGATTGGCCGGATTTAGTGATGATTGACGGTGGGAAAGGTCAGTTATCATCAGTGGTCGAAGTCTTGCAAGATATGAACTTGATGGAAGACTTGCGCGTTGTGAGTTTAGCCAAGCAGCGTGAGGAAATCTTCCTTCCTGGTGAATCATCACCACTACCAACTGAAGCCGAGCAACCGGGAGTGCAGTTGTTAAGGCGTTTACGAGATGAGGCACATCGTTTTGCTGTGACATTCCACCGTCAACAACGAAGTGATAAACTACGTCGTTCTCGTTTAGATGAAATTCCTGGCTTAGGTTTCCACCGACAAAAACTACTGTTGGCGCATTTTCGCTCAATTGATTATATTCGAGAGGCATCTCCAAAACAGTTGGCTGAGGTTTCGGGTATTGGCCCACGTTTAGCTCAAGAAATTTACGATTATTTCCACCCATGAAATTTAAACCAAGAGCGGTTCAAGAGGTTGGTACTTCACTGCTCTTGGTTTTGGTTTTGCTAGAAGTATTACTCACACTGATTTATCTTGCTGGGGTATTCCTCACGGGGAAAGCGTATCCCCTATTTGATATGGATGGATTAATGACCATTCCATCTTTATTCCAAGCATTTCAACTACTTCTGGTTGGCTTGATTGCACTAAGTTTGTTGATAATTCAGTCTCACTCATTCAAGCACCTCTCTCGATTATTTTTGTTGACTGTTGCTATCCTATTTATCTACGGAGCAATTGATGAAGTATTTAAAATCCATCTTCAGCTTCATAATCTGTTTCACACACCCAATAATCGAGACTGGTTGCCGTTTTATCTGGGTATCGGTGTAACAACAATCGTGATTTTTTACCGCGATTTTGTTGCAATCTGGCGATTTCACCAAAAGGCGATCGCATTTATCGCTCTCGGTATGGGAATATTTATTTTGGGTGGATTCGGCGCAGAGCTTTTAAAGCATGAGTTAGTCCACACAGTAGTTAGTCAAATTTCTCGGCAGGATGAGTTAATTCCGATCTTGGTGGAGAAGTTGAGGGTAGCTGTTGAGGAGTTTTCAGAACTGCTGGGTGAGAGTATTACGCTCTATGGTATTTTTCTATATGTTGCGAAGCGGCTGTCTGTAAATAATTATGAAGCCGCTAAATAAATCTGTGTAAGCCGTTTCAACATCAAACGAATCGTGTAAATTTCAACTATTAAATAAACTCCAGCTTTGGGAATTTAGCGCAAAATAGTGTGAGTGTTGGGAAGTAGGGAGGGCATCGTGGCGTGGAGAAAACCACGATAAATACGCAGGAAATACAGGGACAACAGAGCATTCATCCGAGAGACTTATCATGGTCTTTCTGGCTTGCTGTGCCGCTCTATCCCTACGGTATCCGGCGGACACTTCGCAAAGAAGTGGTTAAGGACACAGTCTGGACGTTTGACCAAATTCAAGGCATCCTTTACGTCGTCGTGCCAATTCGCATGACGGTTATTAAGCTCGAAGCGGGGGGGCTTCTCATCTATGCACCTGTTGCACCAACGCAAGAGTGTATACGTCTTGTCAATGAGTTAGTAGCACAGCACGGCGATGTCAAGTACATCATCCTGCCAACAATCTCTGGAATAGAACACAAAGTCTTCGTTGGCCCTTTTGCAAGACGTTTTCCGAATGCACAGGTTTTCGTAGCCCCGAACCAGTGGAGTTTCCCACTAAACCTCCCCTTGAGCTGGCTTGGCTTCCCGAAGAAACGCACTCACGTACTCCCGGAAGACAGTACCCAAACCCCTTTTGCCGATGAGTTTGACTACGCAATACTTGGTCCCATCGAACTTGGGCCAGGACGGTTTGAGGAAGTTGCTTTCTTTCATAAGCGATCGCGTACACTACTCGTGACAGACTCTGTGCTTTGTGTGCCAGAGGAGCCACCCGCAATTGTTCAACTTGACCCATACCCCTTACTGTTCCACGCAAAGGACAATGCATTCGATGTCGTAGAGGATAGTGAAGCAAGCCGCCGTAAGGGATGGCAGCGCATCTCACTATTTGCGTTTTACTTCCAACCGAGTGCGATCGGGGCGATTGAACTGGGACAATCGATTCGTGATGCTCTCAAAGCTCCAAATCGGACAAGGAAAGCGTATTTCGGTTGGTTTCCCTTCAAATGGAAGGAAGATTGGAAGCGATCGTTTGACGCACTGCGAGGAGGTGGGCGTCTGTTCGTTGCACCAATTCTGCAAACACTCATTCTCAACCGAGCGCCGAGGGAAACCATCAACTGGGCTGACAAGGTAGCAAGTTGGGATTTTCAACAAATTGTTCCCTGCCACTTTGACTCACCGATTGAGGCAAACCCACGTCAGTTTCGGCAAGCATTTGCCTTCCTTGAGAAACAGCCTTTTGGAAGTGAAAGTAAAAGTAACTCCCTACCTGAGGAGGATTTTGAACTTCTAAGAGAAATCGATCAAGGTCTGAGCAAGCTCCGGATCACGCCACCACCGAAGGACAAAGTTTAAGGTTACTTGGTTGTTAGTGATTGGTTGTTGGTTTTTTAAAGAACAGTTTAATTTCTCGCAATATGTCTGTGGTGGAATACGAACAACAACTAACAACCAACCAACAACCAACAGTTAGGATATAGCAGAAAAATAAGTAGGCAGAAGCAAGCTATGGACAAATCCCTAATACCCGTGATTCTTGCTGGTGGAAAAGGGGAGCGTTTTTGGCCGTTGAGCCGTAAACACAGACCGAAGCAATTCTTAAGTTTGGATGGGAGTGGCAAGAGCCTGTTGCAGGCAACGGCTGACCGATTGAGTGAATTGGCTGGGAGTCCAGAGAAGTTGTGGGTCGTAACGTCTGCTTTACTCGCGCAAGGGGTTCAAGAACAGCTACCTCAGCTAAAGTCGCAAAATTTGCTGGCGGAACCAGAGGGACGGGATACAGCACCAGCCGTTGCCTGGGCAACACTTGAGATTGCCCGGACGTATGGAGAAGATGCTGTAGTGGGCTTTTTTCCGGCTGACCACTGGATTGAAGACCAAGTCGCTTTTCAACAAACAATCAGCGCAGCGGCTCAACTAGCATCCTCAGAGGCAGCAATTGTAACGCTGGGGATTACTCCAGGCTATCCTTCCACAGGTTACGGCTACATTGAACAAGGCGAACAGACAGGGACATTTGGTGGATTGCCAGTTTACAAAGTCAGCCGATTTACTGAAAAGCCTGATCGTGAGACGGCTGAATCATTTTTGGCAACGGGACGATTCAGTTGGAATAGTGGGATGTTCATTTTTCGGGCTGGGGTAGTTTTAGATGAACTCCGCACTCACGCACCAGAAATCATGGGTGCATTAGAAGAAAAGGGTGTAGCGGCTTATCCTGAACTTGCGAAAAAGAGCATCGACTACGCCTTGATGGAGAAGACACAACTTGCTTATGTTCTTCCTGCGTCCTTTGGTTGGGATGATTTGGGCGATTGGAATGCGATCGAACGTTTACTCAAAGGGGATGCCAAAAATGTGGAACTAGCTCGTCATGTCGGGCTAGATACTCAAGGCGCGATTCTTTACGCCACAGGTGAGGATGAGGTGATTGTGACGATTGGGTTAGAGGATGTTGTGGTGGTACGCGATCGCAACGTCACCTTGATTGTGAAAAAAGACCGAACCCAAGAGATTAAACAAGTCGTCAAAATGCTCCAAGAAGACTCACAGCTAAAAGACTTGTTGTAGAAGGTCAACCCAACAATATCAGGTTGCTAAAGAGTGTGGTATGTAGAAATGCTGCACTCTTGTTTTTTCTTTTCTCTTTTTGTCTTTGGACTTGCTTCGGCCGCCTATTAAAGAGAAACTCAGCAGCATAATCTTCTACCCCAGGTACATTGGCAGGTACTACGGTTTAGCGTTAGAACATTCAGTGACAGCGCCAACTCAACTAGCTGGCTCCTCGCAACGGTCTAAAGGCGAAAATATTTCTGCTTTTTGCCTTAACTTTTTACGTCTTACGTTTCACCTTCTTATCTCCGAAGTATGTTTGCTTTAACTCAAACCAGTTCCCGGCAACGCGAAATTCTTGAAGTCGTCTTCCGCAACGGCTGGGATTATATGCGAGGACTTCTGACGGGGAGCAAGACTGACGAACCAAATCTGCCACCTCCTGCTGTCCTCCGTAACATCCTGATCGATCTAGGGCCTGTCTACGTCAAACTAGGACAGTTGCTCAGTACCCGTCCTGACTTATTACCAGGAGAATATGTTGAAGCCCTAACCGACTTGCAAGCCAATGTACCACCAGTGCCGTGGAGTCAAGTAGAAATCCTGATTCGGCAACAGCTAAAACAGCCCTTGGAGGAAGCGTTTGCCGCCATCAATCCTCAAGCGGTTGCTGCGGGTTCGATTGCCCAAACTCACCGGGCAACTTTAAAGAGTGGTCAGGAAGTCGCTCTAAAGGTGCAGCGTCCCGGCATTGAGGCGATAGTTGCTCAGGATATTGCTCTGATTCGGAGTCTGGCAGAGTTGGTCTCTCGCACTACTTTTGGGCAAGATTATGACACCGTGGGGCTAGCGGAGGAGTTTGTCACTGCCCTACAAGCAGAACTAGATTTCAACCAAGAAGCTAGCTTCACCGACCAGCTACGCCGCAACTTATCAACTAGCCGTTGGTTTGACCCAAAGCAGTTGGTGGTGCCAGAGATTTATTGGGATTTGACTACCAAAAAGCTCATGGTGATGGAGTGGCTAGATGGTGTGCCACTCCTCTTAGCCAGTTTACCTGCGATGCGGGATGGCAAGGATGCTGACACTCAGCGCCAAGAAATCACGAAGCTTTTATTTCGCGCATTCTTGCAGCAGTTGTACATCGACGGTTTTTTCCATGCTGACCCCCATCCCGGAAATTTGTTTTATCTGAGTGATGGTCGCCTTGCACTTTTAGACTGTGGGATGGTCGGTCGCTTAGACCCGCGCACACAGCAAATTTTGACGGAGATGTTATTGGCGATTGTAGATTTAGATGCCCAGCGATGCGCTCAACTAACTTTGGAGTTGGCTGAGTCGGGTCAGCCTGTAAGTTTGTCAGGGCTGACAAATGACTACGATCGCATGTTACGAAAGTATTACAACATCAGCCTGTCGCAAATCAACTTTAGCCAGGTATTTTATGAGGTGCTACAAATCGCCCGTAACAACAAAATCCGCTTGCCCAGCAACATGGGTTTATATGCAAAAACGCTAGCCAATTTGGAAGGTGTAGCCCGGAGTTTTGACCCAGAGATTAACCTCTTAGACCAAATTAAGCCGCTGATGACCGATTTGTTTAGGCGTCAGCTACTAGGAGATAATCCTTTGCAAACCGCTCTAAGAACCGCCCTTGACATCAAAAGCCTCTCTTTGCAAACTCCACGTCAGCTAGAGCTGTTGTTAGACCGGGTGACTTCAGAAACGTTAAGGTGGAATCTAACAATACCAGACCTCGATCCCTTACGACGCAGTATGGATGATTCGGCTAACCGACTCTCGTTTAGTGTTGTAGTTGGCTCGTTGATTATTGGAGCGGCAATTATTTCCACTAACGCGCAGACAAGTCAACTGTCTCTTATTAGTAATGTTCTATTCGCCACCGCTAGTTTTTTGGGTCTTTGGTTAATTGTTAGTATTTTGCGATCGGGACGTTTACGGTGATGGGTATAGCAGTTGGTGTAAAAGGAGAATAATTAGCTGAACTAGAGAATAATTAGCTGAACTAGAGAATAATTAGCTGAACTGAGCTGAAGGTTCATTAAAATCGCTCGAAGTTCACTCTTAAGAAAGGCGATCGCTTGAACCATAAAAATATACAAGTTCAAGCTGATCGCCTGAGTTTTTGAAAGGCAAACTAGCTGACGAAACCAGCTTCCAACCCTGAGCGATCGCCTAAGCTGCAACCAGTTGTTGATTAAATTTCTATCTGCTGCTCAACCTCTATTTCGACTTGAGCTTCAACAAGTGGCGCATAAATCGGGATATTAGCTTCTACAGCCTCAAAACTGACAACCAGAGAGTAGGGAGCTGTAGCATCTGGATCGTTGTTCCAACCTTCATGCCCAACTACTGCTATGCAGAAAGCTTCCGTAAGTTCAAAGGATTTGACAACAGTCCAATCCTTTTGGATGGTTCCTGCACTTCTGGAGACATTTTGAATCGTTTTATGATTCTTCTGTTTACCAAGAGTCCATGTAAAGAGTCCCTCTCCTTTATCTGTATCCTCTGGAGCGTCATACTCTTTCAGCACTCTTTCCAGAAAACGCTCTGGATCTTCTCCTTTTTTACTACAATCCCAGTCAAGCCAGGTTGACAAATATTTTCTGCGATTCCGTCGAGTTCGACGTGGTTGAGCTTTGTACGACAATGTAACTTCTACCAGAATCTCTAACTCTTCTCCCTGAGAGCGCAGTTCTTCTGGCAGTTTCACTTGATAAATGTGAGCATGTCGAGCTTTGATAGAACGCTCTCCTCCTCGCGTAAGTAAAGTAATGCGGTTGGGAGCATTACCTAAAGCGCGATCAAGATTTGGAATGCCATAACCTATTTGACGAAGGACGTGAAGTTTATCTACATCATCCGCCCTTGCCCAGTCTGGCCATCTGGCTGACTGAACTATTAATGCACGGTACAAAAGGCAGCTTTCGTCAGGCAACTCAGCAGCCAGACAAGCTACAATGTGGCTCACTTTTGGTGCTGCAAATGATGTCCCAACTTGGTCACTTGCGATCGCAGGACCACCATCTAGGGTTGAGCGCACTAGTTCAGGGCATAAATCTTTCGGGTAACTAAGGTTAGGTGGGAAGCCTCCATCGTGAGCAAAATCGCCGCCATACTCGACTACTTCCGGTTTAATCGTGTCCCAGATTCCTAAGCCAGAGCAGGAAAATGCTGAAGGTTTATCCTTCTGGGAGAGGGAGAACCAAGGCAATACGTTGCAAGAATCTAAAGCAATTGAGCCAACTGTTAAAGCTTGAACACTTTGTGCGGGATTCGCAATCCTACAGGAATCCTCTAAAAGATAATCCGGGTATAGTCGATTGGCTGAGAGATGTTCTCTGACAGATAATCTTGTATGCCCTATCCTAATGCTTAAAGGTAAGTTTCCAGCAGCCACGATGAAGAGGATATCCTTTTGCCAAGTTAGTTGATCGATAGCAGATGCCCAAGCACTCATGTATCGGGTTTGGCAAGGAACAGATCCAGTAATCGAATGGTTAAAAATCCTCGTTCCTGTTTGCTCGTGGTAAAACTTCACAATATCACCCAGGAGATTAGGGGGAAATAGTGTTTTAGGTAGCTTGCAGTTTGCATCAAGAACTCTCGCATTTTGAATCCGACAAACTGCTTGTTGCTTTCCACTCCGGGGTATAGTCCTTGGATACAGTACTGCACCAGCTACTCTAGTTCCGTGTCCGCCATTGCTAACGTAGTCAGCAGTTTTATTATTCTCTCCAGGCACCCAAGATGTTGAATTTTGTGAATCAATGGCTTCTTTTAGCAGCGAATGCCTCTCTTGAATACCACTATCCATAACACATACTTTAGGAGCATTTGATTCGGGAGGTTCTAAGTGAAAAGAGCTATCATCACCATTGGATAAACCTTGATGTTGAACAAAATCAGAAAATATATCTGGTTCACTAATATCAAAAACATAAGGGAAGTTGAGAACTAAATCTTTTAATCCTTTTCCTGATATTTGGATTCGACAGGAAAAACTGTCTGGCAAGTGAGCTGCAAGATTAATTGCACCATCTCTAATCGATAAAATCCTCCCAGAATAAGGTTCATCTTCAACAAATCTTGTTAACTCCTGCTGTCTTTCCCAAGCTAAATCGTCCCACTGGTCTTCTCTTAGCTCTCGTTCATTAATCCAACGATTAACTCGCTCGGTAAATTTATCATCACTCTCATCAGGTTTTCGTTTTGGATAATCAGGCAGTTGAGACTGATTCCCTACACAAGCAACTCCTACATCCACCGTATAGACTTGCTCACCTTCAATCCGATCCCAGCGAGCGAGTAATTCTGGAGAAAGGATGTACTCCGGTCGCCTTGTTCCATCAAGGATTTCCCAGATTCCTGCAACTTTGCCACCGCCATGCTCTTCCCTGATAAATTTCTCTATCTTTTTTTGCAGGTCACTAAGCTCTACATCTGCCGATGCACCGATGATATACCCATCTTCTAATTCAGCGATTATCTCAATGCCATAGGTCTTAAGACCGTCTGGATCGAACGAAGAAGGATCGATCTGTAATATGAGAGGTAATGCCTCAGGAAGAGGCGGCTTTTCCTCATCCTCCCGTTGCTCTTGAGTTTCTTTCCAATCGGCAACCAAGGATAAGGCTGAACTCTTAAGCCTGCTTCCGTGTCCCCAGCGGTCATCCGCATTGGCAGCAGTTTGAGGATGCTGTTTCCTTGGTCCTGATGAAGCAGGTGCAGCGTTTCCCTGTTTGGTCAGCTTAAGCTCGATATGGGGGTATTGGTTAGCTCGTTCAACCATTTAGTTCTCCAGACAAGCCAACGATCAGCTCCAGGAAATTTTGATTTCTTCGATCGCTTCTGCTAAGTGTTCCTGGATTACTAGCTCCTCTCGTTCGAGAATCGCTCGTTTGGCAGCATCTTGCGCTGCTCTCACAGCTTGATCTGCCGAGAAGCCTTTCATTTGCTTGATAATCAACGACCAGTTAATCGAGCCAACTTCAATGCCAGATAGGGTTTGCTTTAGTATAAATTCTAGCTCTTGTTCTCCTGGCTTGGGGACTTCAATCAAGTCATCAAAGCGTCTCCAAAGAGCAGTATCTAGAGACTTATTCAGGTTTGTCGCTGCGACTAAAAGACCAGACGAAGACTCGTACTCGTCCAGGATTTGGAGAAACGTGTTCACCACTCGCTTGATTTCTCCGACTTCCTGGGTATCCTCTCGCGATTTGGCGATCGAGTCACATTCATCCAGAAACAACAAACACGGCTCTGCTGAAGCCTTGTCGAACACTAGCCTCAAATTGTTTGCTGTCTCGCCTAGAAAGGACGACACCATTGCATCAAAGCGGACTTTAAGCAGAGGCAAACCAGTGTTCCAAGCTAAACGCTCAGCTCCCAGTGTCTTTCCACAACCTGGGAGACCATACAAAAGAATTTTTTGCCTGTAGCGTAGTCCGTGATGAGCCAATCTATCTCTTGCCGCATACTCACGCTCAATCCGCTGGAAACGTTTCTCAACAGCTTCAGGCAGTACCATGTGATGCCGCAGTTTCTCTCTGGGTATGACGGTGGCTAGGGGAAGATTGAATCGCTTACTGGTGGGCAGTTCGCTGAGAGCTTGTAGGTTCTCCGATATCGGAGAGATTGGCTTGCTCTTTGATGCAGGCTTTTCCTTTTGGCTCTTTTTCGTGATGTTTTCTAGCTGATCGGCTAGCAGCGTATGTCCTTTTTGGCGCTCTTCCTCTATTACTAGGTACGTCAGTTTGTCGATCGCCTCTGGGTCGGAACTAGCGATCGCTCTAAACAATCTCTTGAGAAGCTCTGCTTTCATATCGCCCCTCAGTATAAGGGGTAGTGTCCGGCTATTTTAGCCAATTACTACCTCTATCCGTACATGGATGCCCATGTACTACTATTTTAGTACAAATGTACTAATCAGGAGGTAATCGCCCTTCAAGCATAGACTTTGACTGAGAAGGGGCATCGCACTCTGGAATTTTTAGGGCATTCTAGAATAGGCGAGTTTTGTCACCCTGCCATCTGTCCCTCTTAAACAGTAGCTTCATGCCCTTCAGCAATTTCACCAATCCTTACGAAAAACCGGAAAATGTGCCAGAGAGGTATCGCAAGCACTCAGTAACCAGTAAGCGCTTCTTACCAAATGGCTCCTACGTCAATGCTAAGGAAGACCCTGTAACTATCTGGGCGATTGAAATTCTGGAGACAGAATATGGTGTGCCGTTAGAAGCGATGGAGTTAGAAGCTTCTGCCACGACTGATCGGACACAGCAAACTAGCAGAGTAGCATTTGGCAGAGCAGATTTAATAATCAAAGATGACCGCTACATTGGCTCTGGCTTGGATGTTGCTTTCATCATGTTGGAAGCAATGGAACCAGGCAAGAGGTTTGAAGGCGATGAAGAACTGGGGTGGAACTATCATTTTAAGCAGCTCAATATTTATATGAGTGCTTCGCCGTCAGCGCGTTACGCGATTTTGACTAGCGGCAAGCATACAGTTATATATCGTCGTGATTTAGAATACCCCCGTGCCTTGGAGCCAATTGGAGATTTACCCAAGTACGAAAGCGCCCGTGAGGCAGCGAAGCACAGTCCTTTTACTGTAATCCTCAATCCTAGTGAGCCGGATGGTATTCAAACAGGACTAACGCCGCTAACCCGCGATAAGTTTCGAGAGGTTCTGGGAGATACGCGCTCTGGATGTCATTCAATCTTGCGAGACAATGAGGGCTTGCAGCCACAGGAAGCGGTTGATGCGATGGTTAAGTTCCTGTTTGCTAAGTGGTACGACGAGCAGGCAACGATTGACTTAGTAAAAGAGACGGGTGAGTCACGAGCCTATGTGTTTAGCGTGAGTGTTGAGACTGACCCAGAACGCCTATTAGTTCAGGTGCGAGAAACGTTTGAGCAGGCGAAGCAGTGGGAACGCGACACGCTGGCAAAAAAGTTTGGCAAAGACCTTTCTGCACGGTTGGCGTTTAATGAGGCGGATGTCCTGCAATTTAAGCCTCATACGACGGTTAAAATTGTTGAGCGTTTACAACCTTGGAGTCTGCGAAAATCTACGGCAGATGTGAAGGGTGGAGTGTTTGAGGATTTTTTGAGCAAGACGTTTCGAGATGACTTGGGGCAGTATTTCACGCCTACGCCAGTTATCAATTTAATGGTGGGGATACTGCAACCAACTGTAGATGATTATGTGGGCGATCCAGCTTGCGGTTCAGCCCGGATGCTGACGCACGTTTTGGATTATGTGCGTAAACGGGAGTATGAGAAAGCTGTTGCCAATAATGGGGGTAGCGCTGATGGGATTAATCCTGAAGAACCCACCGAGGAGTTTATCAAGTTTCGGGATAATCACTTATTTGGTGCTGAATACTCCCGCAACGTGATGCACGTAGCGCGAGTTAATACGTTGATGAATGGCGCACAGTATGCTGATTTGAAGGTAATGGACTCGTTAGAGCGATTGAGTAGCATTACCGGAGGGATTACAGAAGGACTTCCAGCACGTCCGGGGTTTTATCCTGGGGGGCTGACGATGATTCTGACTAACCCTCCTTTTGGGTCTAAGGTGACAAATGCTAATGTTTTGAAGGATTTTGCGGCACGGGATGGGGTGACAAAGAAAAATGGCAAGGTTGTCAAAAGTATTGCCCAGGAGGTGGCTTTTGTTAATCGTTGCCTGGAGTTTCTTGCACCAAAGGGTAAGTTAGCGATCGTGTTGCCTGATGGGGTATTGGCGAATAGTTCAATGCAGGATATTCGGGACTGGATTTTACGGTGGGCAAGGTTAAAGGCAGTGGTCAGTTTGCCACAGGCTACGTTTGCGCCTTATGGTGCGGGTGTGAAAACTAGCATTATCTTTCTCGAAAAGCGTGAAAAGCCTTTAACTGCGGGAGGTCAGCTAGAACTAGGACAAGAAGTTTTTGAAGCTGATGAAGACTATGAAGTTTATATGGCTCGGATTGATGATATAGGTTATGACCCTACTGGACGGGTTTCTGCCTTAACAGATGAAGCTCATAACTCTTTAGATCTCAAAGAGGCAATTGCAGATTTTTCGGCTCGTCTGGGGTGGTAAGTAATGAAATCAACAATCCGAAGCTTAAGTGAGGTTGAATCTTCTCAGCGATGGGATTTTGGTTATCACGATCCAGATTATCTAGCAGTAATGAAAAGCCTAGATCGATGCTATCCCGTTTCTCGACTAGGTAATATTATCACTCTCTTAACAGACATGGGAGCATTTTCTTTATATAAAACAGAGTTTTTTGTCGATGAAGGTGTGCCATTTCTGCGCGTTCAAAATATTCAAGAGTATGGGGTCGATCTGACAAAAAATACAAAATATATTTCTGTGGAGTATCACGAACAACTCAAAAAATCTCAACTTCAACCAGGTGATATCTTACTTACAACCAAGGCAGTAATTGGTGTTGCGGCTGTTGTAGACGAACATCTTGGAAAATGCAATATCAGTCAGAATCTAGTACGCATCCGTTTAAAAAATGGTATTAATCCCCATTATGTAGCAGTTTTACTGAACACAAAATTAGGACGAATGCAAACTGAAACTGCCGCTACAGGACCGAATCAGAAATATCTAAACTTTGAGCGAATACAGGATTTAAAAATTACTTTGCCACCTCAGCCTATTCAAGACTGCATTGCTCAGGTAATGCAAGATGCTTATGCTACAAAGCTAAAAAAGATTACAGAAGCCGAAAAAGTAGACCTATATGCTAGTAATTATGTTTTAAAAAAGCTCGGAATTCATTGGTCAGGAATTGAGGATGTAAAGCAGTTCAACGTACCAATTACTGAATTAGTAGGGTCAAGATTTGATACCCGATATCAATCACCTAGAGTTAAGTATGCTCTAGCTTTATTAGAGAGTTGTGATTATCCTGTAAAGCCTCTTGGAGAATTGATTGCACAAATACACTACGGTGCATCAGTCAAGAATGCCTATTCAGATCAGGGTATTCCATTCATCCGTATTGGAAACCTAAAGCCAAATTATCTAGATGTTGCTGATATTGTCTATTTTGATGAAAGTCAACGAAACCTCCTTGGCAAAGCCTTTGTAAAAACAGAAGATTTGCTAATGTCTCGTAGTGGTTCTGTAGGTATAGTGGCGGTTGTGCCACCAGAAGCAGATGGGTTCGCCTTCGGTTCATTTCAAATTAAGTTTCGTCTTCATCATGGCTCGGCAAATCCGTTTTTTATTGCATATGTCCTGAATTCACCAATTGGCAACGCCCAAGTTGAACAGCAGAAGACAGGTTCAATTCAGATGAACATTACCATAGAGGGTATCAAGGCACTGAAAGTTCCTCTCCCAGCGATTGGCCTTCAAAATGAAATAGTTCAAGAAGCAGATGAGCAACGTGTTCAAGCAAAGCGTTTACGGACTGAAGCTGAAACTATAGTCACTGAAGCAAAAGCGCGTGTAGAGCGGATGATTTTGGGAGAAGAAGACGCGGTATGAAGGAGGGCAGCAAATATAAGCCACTCCTTGAATTTCTGCGTGACAGTAATCAAGACGAAGTAACCCTAACTTTTGCAGAAATCGAGGCGCTAATAAATGACACCTTGCCTGATTCAGCGCGAAGTAAACGGGCATGGTGGAGCAATCGCAGCAAAGGCGCACTGCAAGCATCAGCCTGGATGGAAGCTGGGTATCAGGTTGAGGATGTCGATTTTGCTGAGCAACGGGTGACATTTCGCAAACCTATTACTAAACCACCAGTTGAACTTGTGACTGACACTAGGGTGTGGAATAGCGAACAAATCAAGGTACTGCGTCGCCACATGGGTTTAACACAGGCAGAGTTTGCAGAAAGGCTCGGTGTGCGACAAGCGACAGTTAGCGAATGGGAAAAAGGTATCCATGCACCAAGTCGTGCTATGTCAAAATATCTGACCATAGTTTCAAAGCAAGCAGAGTTTTATAAGGAAGAAGGAAGCTAAGGTTTCTGCCTTCGTTGATTGACATTTTAATACTAATTCGTATAAATTGCCAGATAGCCAAACAAAGTTTTCTGGCAATAGTCAAGCATGAACGCTCACCGAGGCGAACCCAAAGCCCTCTTCCTTTCCCCAGACGGCAACATCTACCCCGACACCCTAATTTGCTCCAGCATCCTACCCGCCGAACTCAACGGCAAACCCTGTCCCTATTCCCAAGCAGGTCGCATTCCAGAACCCTTACCCCTCAATCCCGACGACCCAAACTACAGCATCGACAAAGGGCAACCCGGCGACCTCTGCCCACCATGCGCCAAACAAAACCTTAGCAACCTCGGACACTGGCAAGGTCACGACAAGCAAAAATTCCCTCAAGAACTCCTATCGCTGCGCTTGTTCAAGTGCCGGATGTGGTTTTGGCTAGTCGTCCCAGGACTCCACGAGGCTGACCCCACCAAGCTTGTAGCCCAAAACGGCTCGGATAAAGAGTCACGGCGAATGGAATTCTCGGCTACAAAAACAAAGTCCGCCTGCGCGAACTGAAATTCGAGAAATTTGAAACCTGTGTAGGCAGGTTTTGTCTGTGTAGCTGCGGTTTCAACCGCCAAGCACTTACCAACGAAAACAACCATGCAACCGCTACGCCACCGCATCAACCCCAAAACCTTCGTCATCACCCTCAGACAAATTGCCAAACATCTGAAAATCAACCAAGAGCGCATCCTCAACTGGGAAAAATGGCACAACGTCCTTTGGATACACATCCAAGGACTCGGCGGTTACTTCGTCAGTTACCGCAAATTAGAACAATGGATTGCCGCCTGTCGCGCCCTAATTCGCTGCTGTCCCAACCTCAACGCCCTCGATACCCTCTGGCAGTCCATTTTGCAAGAAGCCCAGCGCTATACCGAAGACGCGATCGCACGACTCAAAACCATCTGGCAGCAACGATACACCGACTTATCCAACCACCAACAAACCTAAAAGCGTCAGAAGTCAGCAGACAAGTTTCCTACGCTCCCTGCTGACTTCAGGCTCCCCTATCAAAGGAGACTTTAACTATGGTAAAACCATCCGAGAGTGGGCAAGATTCCTCTGCCTATCAACAAGCCTTAGACGACTTCAGCATCACCCAACTACTCTCCCGGATCAGCAACTACTCCGATGCCAATTTTGATAGCGCTTGGATGCATCTGACAGAACAAGAACTAGAAAGCATAGCCGCCCTCCTCATCCAGCAGCTAACTGCCAACCTCAAAGGCAATCTAATTGCCAGCTACCTGAATATCCTCAGACATCCACAAGAGGAGATAATTTTCGACCTTCCCACTGCTGAACTCAAAGCACTCTCTACGCCAACTGCGTTACCACCAAACTTCCCGCAACAGACAACTGCACCTCTATTCTGGTGCGGCGACCCTATCCGCTGGATTCCTCAACTAGACGAGAGCGAAACCAATACAGGCATCATTATCGGGCGCTTCTATGCATATGCTCAACATCGAGCGCAGTGGGCATGGAAATACCTGATTTGGCTCACCGACTCGTCGTCGCTTGTTGTCGCCGACACCGCCTGGGAGCAAGACATCCAACCCCTTGTCGAGGAGAACGCCGCATGAGCAATCCTCGCCCCCTCGGTGAGCGAGAACGCACCCTAATTGAACTCTACACCAACTGTCAACTGGAACTCTCACCTCGAAGGTTTTATGCCAAGTGGGATGTCGATTACCAGATAATTGCCAACATTTGTTCCCGCTCCCCTTCCACTGTCCGGCGCTGGTTCAGAAGAGGTCAGAACTACCGCGCCCCCACAAGCTGCGATATGCGTCATCTCGCCATGATGGACTTCCTCCTAGAGCATTTTGAGGAGATTCCTGCCGAAATCTTCAACCTGGTTTGCCCTCCAAATTGAGGAGCAGGAAATAGAGAGCAAGAAAATGCTCCACATAATTCAAACTTTGTCAACCTTTTTCAAGTACCCATCGTACCCCTCTAGGCTCCTCATCCTCTCCTAGGGTAACTACAGCGCACTCATCTTTCTAGCCATTGAATACTAACAACCCATGAAACATACCGAGTGGTTGCGCCTCAAAACTGAAGGCGAAAACATTTGTTCAATTCTTAGCCAACAGGGTTATCGCTGCACCAAGCAAACTCGCCGCCTCTCCTGGAAAGTCACTACTGAAGGTGTCTCCTACGTCCTCACCTGGCTCCCTGCCCCAGCAGGAGATTGGGCTGTCATTCCCAAAGACGATTCCTCAGCACGAGAACAACTCGTATCAGTTGTGCAAAACGCCTTGACTAAAGGAGAAAAAACTTCGGCTTCTCAACTAATTTCTTCAATCGAAGACCTTCACCGTCCTTGGGCGATCGCACGCATCTTACCCGACGCTCGACACTACATAGTGGCGCGTTTCTTCAACCGCCAAGATGCGGAGGATCACAAAAGAGTTTTACAGCGGTTTATGCCAGCGGCAGTGTTCGATATTGTGCTTGACTTACCTGATGAGAGAAAGCAAGAGATTGAGATTAAACCTTAAGCCTCTTAAGCTTTGGGGTTTTAGAAAGACTTCCAACTCAATATCATAATCACTATCATCTATTGGAGAGATTGTAGTACTCTGAGAATAGCTTCCTGAAGCTAGGAAGGAAGAATCAGTTAAGTGCAAGAAACATCCTTCACTATCTGACAATCTCTTCAATTTTTTTTTAACTAAATCAGCGGTAGTAGCTTCAGTATTTTCTTCAAAACTGAGATGGATTGTCATCTCATTTTGCTTTGTTATCTCATTTAGCGCAGGCTGAAGTACTCTAATTAATGCGCCTTGGATAACTGACAGTAAACTTACCTCACTACACTCAACTCGGCAGAGGCGAATGTTATTCTCTTTGGCTTCGAGTTCTTGCAAAACTGAAGATCGCAGAGGGTTCATTTTTAACTCCGCAGTATTTCCTATGTAAAGGATGCGATCGCCTTCCAGAACTAAGTAGATGGCTGGATAATCTGGCAAGGAGTGGCGTTGACTAAGTGATTGTGGCAGAAAAGCCGTGGTAGAAAGCAGACCACGCCCAATTTGTTCGACAATCTCCGATCTAGAGAGTCGCAGTTGGGCAGCCAAGGTATCAAGTCCTTCTATAGCTTTAGGCGTTAGGGAGAGGTTGACTGGCTTTTTTAGTTCGTCATGCAGTTCAGGGACTCCTTTGACTTTCTTACGTCCTCTTGGCATGAATTTCTCTCACTCTCAGGCTTTCGGGTGTTTTTTTAGCATAGTAGCTGGCGCTGTTTTTGTCTTGGGTCAAACCAAATGTGGAAGTTTCGTCTGAGTATGTATATAATTTACGCATACTCAAAAACCAAATAGATAAGCTCTATCTGATACCACTTGCTAGGGGTGAGTGGTAGAAGTTTTGCAGCAGTTACTGAGAAGCTTCAGAAGCAGTTTTCTTTCCCACACTTCAGTTCCCTCAATTACCTGTCAATCTCTGTTGCATTATTTCTGCCAGCCTCCCCGAAAAACATGGAAGTCTTAGCAAGGCGAATAGTTAGTACTTGCTAATTCAATCAGTCTTATTAGTAGATAGCAGCAAGTTTTGAGTAATACAGCCTGAGGTAGGTGTGATATGCGACACAGGACGAGCGTATGGCTAAACGGAAAAGGCAAACAGATCAGGAAGTTATTGACAAACGAATTAAAGAGGGACGAGGTAAGGGCAGAGGGGCTGATTACAAACCGTGGCTGTTGATTCAAGATGTTCCCTCTCAAGGACTGGCAACGCGAATCAAGGGCTGGAAGACCAAGCGAGTCCATCACTTTCTCAGCAATCTCGAACTGAGCTATTTTTACGTTCTCGAATGGTCACCAATCGTCTTTGATATTCGGGAACAGTATCCCCTGCTTCCCCTAGAAGACACTCTTACCATTGCCGAACAGTGCGGCATCCGTCACCCCACAGACCCGAAAACGAAAGAACCTGTTGTCATGACAACAGATTTCTTTATCACAGTCCCTCGGACTATTGAGGTAATTGAGCAGGCTCGTACAGTGAAGACAGCAAAAGACTTACAGTCAGAGCGGACGCTAGAAAAGCTAGAAATCGAACGCCGTTACTGGCAAGGTAGAAACATCAATTGGGGAATTGTCTCTGAACGAGAAATTCCAGAAGCACTTGCTAAGAATGTTGAGTGGTTACACCCATTCTTCCAGGTTGAAAACCTCTCATCCTTGGCAAAGCGTGAACTGGCTCGAATCACAACTGTACTAACCCTAGAGATATCCAAAGATGACACACCACTGGCTGACATTGCTGCTGACTGTGATGATCGGCTTGGTCTAAAGCCTGGTACTAGCCTGTCAGTTTCTCGTTATCTAATCGCCAATCGGCAGTGGTCGGTTGATATGAATAGATTAATCGAACCCAGTAAGCCGTTAGTTCTTCTAAATACCCGATTGGTAGAGCCATACCAGGCAATAGGAGGTGCAGGATGAATTTGTGCCTGAACATACTGTTTGAGTGGCAGAGTGAGGAAGCTGAAACTCGTATCGAGCGCGTGCTATTGCTCGATCCGTCCGGTACTGACGTGGTGACAATCGAGATTAATAACCCAAAGGCTCTACCAATCTGGCAAAAATCTAAAGAGTTGCAAGCAGCACTCACATCTAGGGAAGTTCGTCTCCTGGAAGTTGACCCATATGCAGCACTTCTTCGACCTGAAAATGCGATTCCTGAAAGTCACCGAAAGCATAGAGATCGGGCTTGGGAAGCGATCGCCCCATTGGTTGAAGGTGAAAGTGAGAAGGTATTTAATCCAAGCGATCGAGGTCCTCTTGTGGAGGCAGCGGTAGAACGCACAGGACATTCAAAGGCGACAATTTACAGTTACCTGCGGCGCTACTGGCAGGCAGGACAAACAAAAAATGCCCTCCTTCCTTTATTTGACAAGCGTGGCGGAAGAGGTAAGCCGCGTCAGAGTCACGGTTGCAAACGCGGTCGTCCGAGTAAGCTTGCCAAGGCATCGGAGACACCCCTTGGAGTCAATGTTGATGATGAGATTCGGCAAAGCTTTCGCCGTGGTCTCAAATTGTTTTACGAGAACCAAAAAGGCAGAACCCTAAAAGACGCTTATCAGCTAACACTGGAAAAATTCTTTCACAGGGGTTACGAAATGCAGGACGGAGTACTAGTGCCTGTCTTACCACCTGCCAGCGAACTACCGAGCTTTGCTCAATTTCGCTACTGGTACGAAAAAGAGCGCGATATCACTCAAGTACAAATATCCCGTAAGGGCGAACGTCGATTCAACTTACGTCACCGAGCTGTACTTGGAGATTCAACCCAGATGGCATTTGGTCCGGGGTCACTCTACCAAATTGACGCAACGATTGGTGACATCTATTTGGTAAGTTCTCTAGACCGAAACCGCATTATTGGTCGCCCTGTAATCTACTTTGTCATCGATACCTTTAGCCGACTGATTGTAGGATTTAGCGTCAGCCTGGAAGGACCGAGCTGGCTAGGTGCTATGTTGGCTCTTGAAAATGCCACTACAAATAAAGTGGCTTTTTGTCAGGAGGAGTTCGGAATTCGGATTGATGAAGGTGATTGGCCCAGCCATCATCTCCCTGAAGGAATCCTGGCAGACCGAGGAGAGCTTGAAGGTTATAACGCCGACAATCTTGTCAATGCCCTTAACGTCCGGGTATCCAATACACCTCCCTATCGAGCTGATTGGAAAGGCATTGTTGAGCGAAATTTCCGTCTCAGCAATGACAAGATGATTCACTGGATACCTGGAGCGGTCAACCGCAACCGCGAACGGGGTGATAAAGACTATAGGCTTGATGCCGTTCTCGATCTCCACCAGTTTGAAAAGCTGATAACTTTGTGCGTTCTTGAACACAATAATAACCACCGCATGAACTGGTATCGCCTAGACGAGTTCATGATTCAGGAGTATGTTGACCCTTACCCGATTGAACTCTGGAATTGGGGAGTCAAAAACCGGGTCGGTCATCTCCGCACAATGGCACCGGAAATCATCCGCTTAAACCTGCTTCCGGCAGCAGAAGCTTCCGTCACGCATCGAGGTATTTACTATCAAGGCTTATACTACACCAGCGAACTAGCTCTGCGCGAACAATGGTTTGTCAAGGCTAGAGCAAAGGGTAGATGGAAGATTCCTATTGCCTACGAGCCTCGTAGGCTTGACAGCATATACCTGCGCCTCAATGGTGGTATGCGTCTGGAATCATGTCACCTAATCGACGTAGAGAAGACATTCAAAGGTCGAGATTGGTATGAAATCATTGACTACTTTGAGCGGCAAAAACAATCCGAGCAAGCTTCTAGGACACGGCAACAGCAATCCAGTGCTACTTTCCACGCTCAAGTAGACCAGATTGTTGCCCAGGCCACAGAGCAGACTGAGAAAGCATCTACAGTCCAGAGTAAGCGCTCCCGCATCCAGGAAATTCGGGGAAATCGCAAGTTAGAACGCGAACACGAACGGGAGACTGGGGCTTGGCAATTGGGGATAGATGAGGTTTCTAAGCCACCAGGGCAAGTAATTCCGCTGCCATCAGTTGCTCAGCCCGAAGAGGATGACGAAGCTTACGTGGCACCACCCAAGCCTATTGATAAATTACGCAAACTGCGGGAGAAGAACTGGAACAATGACCAATAGTAATTCAGCACCATCGCTCTTAGTCGGTAAGGGAGCGGTTGAATTGGCTTCATACCGTGACCCGCTAATTTCCAGCTATCGCGGCAATCCACTTATAGAAGCACTACCCCCCATTCTCTCAGAAGAAGAAGCGATGACGCTTTTAGGACACTATCCAAGTTATGACCAAAACGAGCGCACTCTACCCAACCACTTACGTTTCCATCTAGTACGTAACGCCTTGAAATTTGTCGAACCCCTTCCAATTCATTTGGATTTAGAGCAGCGCTTTTCTTGCATGATTCGGACAGGATACGAAGCTCGCAATCCGTTAACGCCAGAGTTCCGCAGAGACTTCCAAAAGCGATTAAATGCTCTAGATTTCGATGGGTTGCCTCAAAATTATCTACGTTCAACCGCTACAGGTTTCACGATTATCGGCATCAGCGGTGTGGGTAAAACAACTGCAGTGGAGGCAATCCTGTCTATTTATCCCCAAGTGATTGTTCACAGCCACTATGGTGATCGAGATTTTACGCTGATGCAAATTGTGTGGCTGAAGCTAGACTGTCCCTTTGATGGTTCAATCAAAGGTTTGTGCCTTAACTTCTTTCAAGCAGTTGACGATCTCCTAGGAACCAACTACTCCAAGAACTATGGTCGAGGTCGCTTTACCGTAGACCAGTTAATACCATACATAGCTCGTGTAGCTTCCCTCCACTGTATTGGGGCCTTGGTAATTGATGAAATTCAACACCTGAACGAAGCAAAAAGTGGTGGCTCCAAAAAAATGCTCAATTTCTTCGTTCAACTGGTCAATACCATTGGTATTCCTGTTGTTCTGGTAGGGACTTATAAAGCCATATCTATTTTGAGTGGAGAGTTCCGCCAAACCCGTCGAGCTAGCGGTCAGGGAGATTTGGTTTGGGACAGGATGGAACAAGACGATGTTTGGGATTTATTTGTCGAATCACTTTGGCGATACCAGTACATCAGCAAACCTTGCCCGCTGAAGCCAGAGCTAAGTCAGGTTCTCTATGACGTAACTCAGGGAATTACTGACTTTGCTGTCAAGGTCTATATGTTGGCACAAGTCCGGGCGATCGCAACTGGGAAAGAGAGTGTGACAGAAAGCATTATTCGGTCAGTAGCAAAGGATAGTCTGCGTTTAGCACAACCAATTTTGTCAGCTTTAAAAACAGGTGATATCAAAGTCCTCCATAGCGTTGAGGATGTCCATCCTATCGACATTATAGCCTTTTTAAAAGAGGCTCAAAAGACTACCAAGATCGTAGGTCATCTCGGTTCTTCACCAACTATTCAGAAAAGCTTGGAGGACAGTGAAGAAGAGGTTGAGGTTCACCTCCAAAATCCAGCTCCTGATTCCCCTACAACAGAAGCAGGATGCAATTCAATAGATGTTACTTCCCAGCCTGAAATCAAGAAGAGACAGAAGAAACCTCGTAAAAACGCTTTACAAAAGGAGGGTTTAATGAAAGTTGTGGCTTTCGGAGAGGAACGAGAAATTGCTGCCTATCAAGCTCTCAAACAAGAGGGCTATATCCGGTCTGCTACCGAATATCTCCCAGAGGAGGTCGTAAGATGATTGGTTTCTTCCCCGATCCCTATCCGGATGAACTGCTTTATAGCATCTGTGCAAGATTTCAAAACCTAGTACAGTATTCAAACTCTGAACTACTAGTCCAAGAACTTTTTGGAATCAGACATGCAAGGGCAGTTGTTGGCCTGCCTAGTCATCTAGGTCACTTAGTTGCAACTATTCCATCTGGACATCGTTATACAGTTGATCGCCTAATTGATGAAGCTACGCTATTGCCTTTCTACAGCCCATTCCTTCCACCCGATCGCGTTCGCTCTGTTCGAGAGCAAATGGGTGGCTCTGGCAGCAACATTCATTGCCATATAGGCATCAGCAGCACTATCCGTTCACCAGCTTATCTCCAGTTCTGTCCCCTATGCGCGGTAAAAGATAAAGAACAATTGGGTGAACGATACTGGCATCGCCTCCATCAAGTTCCAGGTGTTGAAGTCTGTCCTACTCATGCTGTTTTTTTGGAGAAGAGCAGCGTTTGTCCGAGAACCCAAATTAACCCATATAACTTTATTTCTGCTGAACAGGCAATACAAGTAACCTCGTGGCGATTGTTGGATCTATCAGATCCCTGTCATGAAAAGCTTTTGAAACTTGCTTATGATGCTGCTTGGCTGTTAAAACAGCACGGTTTAGTGTTTAGTCTTCAATCTATACGGGATCGTTATATGTATCTTTTGCCTGAGCGAGGACTCGCTACATATAGTGGTAGAGTTCATCAAGGTCAGCTACTTAAAGCTTTTAAAAACTCCTATCCTCTCGATCTTTTACAATTACTTCAGAGTGAGCTTGATGAGGAGATTCGCGCAAATTGGTTGTGTCGCTTAGTTTGGCATTCACAAGGAAGCCACCATCCTTTACATCATTTGTTGTTGATTCACTTTCTAGGACATACAGCAGAAACATTTTTCAAACTCCCTAGTGAATTCAAACCTTTTGGGGAAGGTCCCTGGTCCTGCCTCAACCCTGTTTGTAAGCACTTCCGAAAAGCACAGATTCAGGAGTGCAAAATTAACTACAACTCTCGTGACGGTATGCCACTAGGTATATTCAGTTGTAAATGTGGCTTTGTCTATTCGAGCAATGATTTTGACCAATCGACAACAGGTGACTTTCGAGTCAGCACAGTGAAGTCCTACGGACCTTTATGGGAATCTGTTCTGAAAGAGCTGTGGGAGAATTCATCACTTTCTCTTCAGGAAATAGGGCATCGGCTTGGAGTAGGTCGTACAAAAGTTAAGAATTACGCTATCGCATTACAGCTCTCATTCCCACGTTTAGGTCCTACCAGGCAAACACAAATAGGAGCTCAACAACAGCATCGTCTGGCGAAGAAACAACTGAACGTGCCAAACAGGTTGGAAATTTACCGTAACGAGTGGCTTTCCCTACTCAATGAGAATCCTGACGCTAGCCGAACATCATTACGCCGCCAAGCTGACCATATTTACGGATGGCTTCGTAGGCGTGATTCAGAGTGGCTGGAAGCTCATCTGCCACAGCCTCGCAAAAACAATGGCTCCCGTTCCGTAGATTGGGAAAGCCGGGATGTTCAGCTTGCAAAAGCAGTCAGACAATCAGCTATACGCCTCAAGAGTGCCACTGGATGCCTTGTGAAAATCACAAAACGCGCAATTAGTAAAGATATTAACCAAATTGGAGTAATCCAGAACTATCTAAATAAATTACCACTGACCGCTCAAGCCCTAAATGAAGTGGTAGAAACACGAGAGGAGTATGTGGTTCGATATACTCGATGGGCTGTCGAGTGCTTGGAGTTGCATGATACAAAGATAAAATGTCCAAGATGCGAATCTGACCAGATCAGTAAGAATGGTTGGCAGGGAAGAAAGCAAAATCATATTTGCCAAGAGTGTAATTTCCAATTCGTCGAATCTGGCTTCGGAAAAGGTTATTCATCAGAAACAAGAAAGCATTGCTTGAATCTTCATGTTAATGGTTTGGGATTTAGAGCCATAGAGCGAATGACAGGAGTTAAGAATAACACAGTTGCTAGGTGGATTAAACAAGCAACTACCCCTCTCCCAGAAGCTCCAGAATAAAAGGAAAATCTTGAGAGGATGGATACTGTGAGCAGTTCAGAGATATCGAATGGCTAAGCAAGGATAAATATGCGTATGAAGTAAAAGGATGACTGGTTTTTTTCCTGATCCCTGTCCAGATGAACTACTCTACAGCATCTGTACCCGATACTTTGATTGGTTGCAGTATCCGAGCAGAAAGTCTGTTTTTCAAGAGCTATTTGGGAGTGCAAAAGCTTCCGCTATTATCGATCTGCCTTCTCGTCTCGATAACTTTGTCGCTGCTCTACCTCTAGGACACTGCTACACAGTTGAGCGGCTCATTGATGAGCATACATTGTTACCCTTTTATAGTCCCTTCCTGCCATCAGATCGAGTCAGCCATCTGCGGCAAGATATGGAAAGAGATAACGGACTCTTAGCTCAGATGCGTTCTGGAATTACAGGTAGCTGCATTAATTTACCAAAGTGGCTGCGTTTTTGTTCCTTATGCGCTGAGGAAGATGAGAAGCAATTTGGCGATCGCTACTGGCATCGGCTCCATCAAGTTCCTGGTGTAGAAGTTTGCCCATTTCATGATGTCTTTTTAGAAAACAGCAAGGCACGGGCACAGGCTAAAAGAAGTCGCTACGAACTTATCTCAGCTAACCAGGCGATAGAGAAAACATCCCCACGCCTACTAAATTTAGCTGACCCCTACCACAACGTTCTTTTGAGGATTGCTCAGGATGCAGCTTGGCTATTGCGTCAGCGCAAGTTAGTTCCGGGACTTGAGTCAATACGCGCTCGCTACCTCTGGTTACTGACTGACCGTAACCTGGCAAGTCGAGAAGGGAAAGTTCGTGTCACGGTGTTACTGGAAGCATTTAAACGTTGTTACTCCTATGACTTATTAGAAAGGCTCCAATGCGTTCCCAACGAGCAAGACAAAAATAATTGGTTATTTCGTCTGGTGCGATCGCCCAAACAAGCACAGCACCCTCTTTACCATCTACTGCTAATCCAATTTTTGGGATACACAGCAGAGGAATTTTTCCAACTTCCTGACTCTCCTCCTGACGCTTTCCAGCCCTTTGGCTCGAAACCCTGGCCGTGCCTTAATCCAGTTTGTCAACAGTTTCGGCAGCTAACTATACAGGAATGTCAAGTTACCTACGACAAGCAGCACAGTCGAATCACAGGTACTTTTAGCTGTACCTGCGGTTTTACTTACTGCCGACTTAGTCCTGATTCTTCACCAGAAGACCGATTTCGGATTGGCAAAGTGAAGTCTTACGGACAACTATGGGAAAAGACTTTAAAGAATTTTTGGGAGAATCCAACAGTTAGTGTCGAGGAAATTGCCAAGCAGTTGAGGGCTGATTACCAAACTGTTAAACGTCAAGCACTCCGACTAGGGCTTTCTTTTCCTCGACCCGGACCAACCGCTAGAGTAGCGAAAATCAATGGAGAGTTATTGCGTGATACTCAAAATGGTCAAGTAACTCAACCAAGTAAATTAGAAAGCTACCGTATGGCATGGCTAGAAGCGGTTAAAGAAAATCCTCATGTAGGACGGACTACGTTAGAGCGGATGTTTCAGCGCATCTATTCTTGGCTGTATATATATGACAAACAATGGCTTCAATCTCATCTACCACTGCGTAAGAGAAGAGTTAAGTTTTCTCCTCAAGTAGACTGGAACCAACGTGATATTGAGTTGGCAGCGGCGGCAAGGCAATCAGCCCAGCGTCTTCAAAGTTGTCCAGAACGCCCCACAAAAGTAACGAAAACGGCAATTGCTAGCGATTTGGGGCAACTCAAACTGATTCAGCAGCAAAAAGACAAGCTGCCGCGTACAACAAAGGCTTTAGAAGAGTTGGCTGAGACTCGCGAAGAGTTTGCAATTCGCCGGATTCAATGGACTAGTAAGTGTTTCCGAGAAGAGAACGTGTATCCAAAACGGTGGCAGTTATTGCGTCAAGCTGGCATCAGTCCTGACTTGGCAGAAGTACCGCAGGTGAAGGAGGCGATCGCAGCAGCTTTGGCATCTTTAGACCCGCTAGGTGTAGTTCAAACAGATGAGTCGATTTAGCTTCCCAATTCATCTAAGTAATTGTTGTTGAATCGAAGTCTAACGGCTGTTGTGTCTAATTTTAGGCACAACAATGTGCATTCTTGGAAAACAATAAAAATCTCATTAGAATTGCTGTGTCTACTTTTAGACACAACAATGTACATCCGTTAGAAAGCAAGGGAAAACCAACAGGGGAAAACTACTTACTGTTATCTCTGCTCAGGGAAGAGGGTTGCAGGGAAAGTGAAGAGTTCCACGCTCAGGTATTTGGGAAGTATTGCTGCCAACCCTCGGCAAGCCAACGGCCAGTATTTGGGGAGACTGTTGCAACTAAATTACTTGCCCTCGAACTCAACAGAGAAGATAGAGTAAGGATTGAGGCGCTAATTGCTCAGCGGGTACAACGGGGTAAGAATCCTCATGGCGATGCTGATGCCTGCGTAGAGTGGTACACACCGCCAAAGTTTGTAGAAATGGCGAGGACAGTCTTAGGAGGTATTGACTTAGACCCGGCTAGTGCCGCCAAGCCACAGGAGTGGATAAAGGCTGGAACTTACTATACTGCCTTAGAGGACGGCATGGAGCAACCTTGGTTTGGGCGCATATGGTGCAATCCTCCCTATGGTAAAGACCAGCCCAAAGGCAGGAAGGCACCAGATTGGTTAGAGAAAGCACTCTCCTGCTACGAGAACCGAGAGATAGAAGCAGCGATACTTCTGCTCAACCGCACTGGAGCAGCTTGGTATAAGCAGCAGATGCGGCGGGTAACGGCAATTTGTGAAGTGCATAGGCGAATACCCTTCATCGATGCCATCGGGAAGCAGCAATCTTCCCCGCGCTATTACAATGATTTGCTTTATTTGGGTAAGGAAGTTGAAAAATTTAAGACCATATTTGAGATAGTGGGCGAAGTTCGCACTTTGGCATAATTCCTTTGCTAGGTTTCGTTCGGCTATCTACTTCCTCGAACCGAGAGGTGACGCAACGTATTGTGTGACTAAACCAACCTATGTGGTCGTTACCTCCCATTAGATAGATGAGTATGACAGTGGCCTGTAAATAAAAATTACTACTCAGTGACCCCGCGATTGTACGGAGGCTAGATTGATAGAGGACTATCCAGTCCTTGATTAATGGAGATTTCTACCTATATCAGAACACATAAAAACTGTGAAAGCTGATAGGGTAGTCGATTGCTCATTATTTAATTGAATTTTTCCCGGATAACTATAGGCAATCAATGAAAACTTGTTATTAGCTAACTTTCTGAAAGGAAAGACTTTTTGGTAGATGCTTTTGTGGAAGCATTGGAGGGAACTCTCGTAAGAGAGTTCTATGTATTTATAGGGATGAAGCGATCGTCAGCAAGCCATCACCAATGTCTAGTAGAGCATTGGTAGTGTATGTGGTGTTTAATCTGCCGGAGTCTCCCCTGAAAAAATTTCGATTCACGCAGATATTGTTCAGAATCATCAAACGAATTAGAAGGAGTTATAGACAATGCCAAAAATTAAAATGCACGATATTGTTGTCATTCTGCCAGGAATTACAGGGAGCGTTCTTCAAAAGGATGGCAAAGATGTCTGGGCAGTATCAGGACAAGCTGCCTGGCAGGCTTTGAGGACTTTAGGGGATTCGCTTCAGTGGCTAAAATTGAAAGGAGACGATCCTAACGCTGAGTATTTGGACGATGGTATCAAGGCAACTCGTTTGGTTGACGATGCACACCTTATTCCAGGTTTGGTCAAAATTGATGGCTACACTACGACTGCACGATTAATAACAGATCACTTTGAGGTTATTCCTGGCGACATTCGCGAAGATAAGAAAGCAAATTTCTTTGAATTTCCTTACGACTGGCGACGAGATAATCGTGCTAACGCCAAAATACTCAAAAAATATCTGGATTTGCGTTTAAAGCAATGGCGTAAAGAGACCGGAATCAAGGATGCCAAAGTCATTTTAATGGCACACAGCATGGGTGGACTCGTTTCTCGGTATTACTTGGAAGTGTTGGAAGGATGGCGGGATTGTAAAGCCCTTATCACCTTCGGTACACCCTACCGAGGTTCTCTTAACGCTGTTAACTTTTTAGCCAACGGTTATAAACAACAATTTTTAGACTTAACTGAAGTAATGCGATCGCTTCCTTCAGTGTACCAATTGATGCCGATATACAAAATGTTAAAAATTGGCAACGATTACCATCGTATTGCCGAAGCACCTGTAGAAATTCCCTACATTATCAAAGAACGCGCTGAAGACGCTCTCAAGTTTCACCGCGAAATTGAAGATGCTGTCAATAGGCATCAAAATGATGCAGCCTATCTCAAATCCTACAAAATCATTCCCATAGTAGGTACTAAACAAACCACTTTCCAATCAGCAAATTTCAATGCTGGTCAATTAACAGTCAATTTAGAGTTACCTACAGGGATTGATTCACTCTTAGGTGATGGTGATGGAACTGTTCCCTACTTGTCAGCGATACCCATAGAATTATCTAGTGAATACAGGGAAACTTACATCCCTGGGCAGCATGGTTCGCTCCAAAACAATGACAAAGTTTTAGGACAACTCCTAGAACGTTTAAAAGGAATGCAAGTGCAAGGGTTAGGTGTTATCCGCGATCCATTTGATGTTGAAGTAAGTCCAAAAGCCGCAGAGCAACCAGCTATTAGTTTGACTTTGGATGACCTGTACTTAGCAGATGAGGCTATCGAGGTACGTGCCAAAATACTTAATACAGATAGAGATAACGGGAAACTGAAAGCCAAAATAGAATCTGTTTCTGTAAAGGGTAAATCTTTGAATGTAGATTTTCAGGAGCAAAACGGAGAATGGGTACTAACACTTGGCGATTTACTTCAAGCTCCAGGTTTATATCGTCTCAAAGTACAAACGGAAAAAACTGGCGCTCAAGCTCCTATTCCTGTTAGTAGCTTATTTGAAGTAGTGAAATAATCTCACTTGTAATGAGCAATTAAGTAAATGAATTTTGTAGAGGCATGATTAAAAAATATCAGGGCGGAGAAATTTCCTCTAACGCACTGATGACATTCATTTCTCTACAAACACATCTTCATTTTTCACAGCTTTTGATTGATAAAAGAAAGGAATTTTGTATGTCACAGAATGAATGGAAATGGTCTAAATCAAACGAAAAATCACTAGCACAGTTTGTGAATGAAAAAGCATTTGAGCTATTGCTGAAGTTGCCTGTTAATCGCTTTGATTTAATCAACACTCCTGATGATCGCAAAGAACTAATTAAGGCAATTTATGAAACTCTAATTAGTCTTGATATTCGCTATGCTCATGAAAAATATCAACCAGAGAAGGAAACACAACTCATACGAACTCCTTCTGAAATTCTCTCTAAACCGGGGGAAGGAACTTGCCTAGATTTAGCGCTTCTCTTCTGTAGTCTTTGCTTTGGATGTGATTTACTACCATTACTGATTGTAATTGAAGGTCACGCATTGGCAGCAGTATCTCTTAACTATAAGCGGCAGAATGATGAATGGAATAAAGCTTTTGAAGCAGAGCGTAACTTATTTAATAATAATGAATTGTTTGCAGGAGAAGAAAAACGAGAGAAACTATTGGAGCTAATTAATGATAGTGATTACATTGCTATCGAATGTACGGGTTTTGCTCACTCCAATACTTTGAGTGATTTGGAGCAGCCAGAAGCCAAAAAACGGGAGCAAGATGGAAGTTTAAAATTTGATAGAGCTATTGAGGTTGGTCGTCAACAAATTAGTAACCCAAAGCGACCTTTTAAATTTGCAATTGATATTGCAGTCGCTCAATATGCTTGGAAGATTAAGCCTTTAGAATTCCCAAGTTTATCAAGTGAAGCAACTCAATTAATTACAGCTGTAGCAACGCAAAAATTTGGTACGCTCAAAAACGGTAAAGTACTAGGTATTGATGCAAGCGGTCTACAGGGAGGTGCAAATTTAGAATTGGTACAACATCTTGATACTGGGGAAAATGTAGATATAAAAGGCATCATATTAGGTAGTCCTTAACAACTTTGTTAGTCTATTACTGCAATAATTGATTGTACTCACAATATTAAGCAATCTCCTCAAAAAATTACTGAACGTGAGTGGATTGCTGAGGAAATTGACCGATGGCTGCAACAGGGTAATGAACGGTTCTTCATCCTAACGGGAGAACCTGGAGTGGGGAAAAGTGCGATCGCCAGTCTGAAATTTTAATTGCAATCATTACGGAATCTCCAGCCATGACTGTTCTGTCTTCAACCAAGGATGATTTGTTCAATCTGGATTTGATCCGCTCCTATGTGAACAAGGAACTGAATCCTCGATTTGTTGAACGCCACTGGTTGAAGCAACAGGTTGAAGACAAATTAGCTGCTCCAGATTGTCGTTTTTTGTTGCTGACCGCAGAACCGGGAGCAGGTAAGTCGGCTTTTATTGCTTGGCTGGCGCATCAGCATCCCGATTGGTGCCGCTATTTCATCCGTCGTGACCAGCGCACTCCTCTGGGTGATGCGGGAAGTTACTCATTCCTGTTGCAGGTGGGATTTCAATTGGCAGCGACCTATCCCCATTTGTTTAAGCAAGAACAAATCAAGATTGTGGTAGAGCAGCGCATTGGTACAGCGACTAATAGTGAAATTGTGGGTGCTGAAATTGCCAAAATGTTTGCATCTCCCTTTTATGAAAAGGTTATCCAGATCCAGCAGCAAGTAACGCATAGCAAGGATACCAACATCACGGGAGTTCGCGTTGGCGAGTTTTATGCTAGTGAGCGCGATTTACCAATAGAAAATCTTCAGTTCATGGCTTTATTTGATCCAGCCAAAGCCATGATGAAGCAGGTGCAGGAGGCTATGGATCATCCACAGCGCCAGATCGTGGTGTTGGTGGATGCACTGGATGAATTGCGTTATCAAGACAGTGAACTGTCGTTACTCAAGTGGCTGACCAACTGCCCAGAATTACCTGCTAATCTGCGGTTTGTGTTAACCTGTCGTCCCGATGATGATTTATTGAGAGCGTTTCGAGGAACTCAGCAGGGTCGTATTCAGGAAATATCAATTGCCGAGGAAGATCCAGATGTAATTCAGGATTTGACTCTCTATACCCGTTTTCTGATTGAAACGCCAGAAGTGAATCAAACCCTGAGCGAAATGTGTCAGGACTTGGATGAGTTTACCCATCAGGCAATTACAAAGGCAAACGGCAATTTTGGCTATTTGGGAGCAATTGGTCGTGCGGTAGACGAGGCAATTCGCCAGAATCAGCAGGAACTGCTTAGAGAAATCCTTAAACTGTCTAAATTACCAGATACTCTGCAAGATCTATATGCTTTCTTCTTAAGCAAAATTAAAGATGCTGTTGCCAAGGAAAAGGTTCCAGTTGAAGATGCAGAGGGCGAGATTGGTTTTGTGCCAGTTTGGTCTGCTGTGTATAAACCTATTCTCGGCATTCTTGCAGTTGCTCTTGAACCGCTTACTCCTACCCAAATTCAGAAACTGGGCTTGATACAGGCTGAATTTGACTATGTGACAGGAGCCATAGAAAAGTTACAACAGTTCTTGGATCGGGTAGGAAACTGTTACCGCCTCTACCACAACACCTTACCAGAGTTTTTTACCTCATCGAAGACGAAAGAACGGACAGATTATTCCTACTGCTATGTGGATGCCATTAAGCAACATCAGCGCATTGTAGATTATTACATGGCAGATGAGCAGCCTTGGCACAGTAAACCGACTAGCGATCGCTATCTTTGGCATCATCTTGCTTATCACCTAAGTGGAGCTAGTAAAAATTCTGAATTACGTGCGCTGCTATTTAACTTTGACTGGCTGCAAGCCAAATTAGATGCTACAGATGTTAATGCCCTAATTGCAGATTTTGATTTTTTATCCAATGCTCCAGATGTGTCTTTAGTGCAGAGTACCATCCGCCTGTCAGCGCATATTCTGGATCAGGACAAGACACAGCTACCAGGACAGTTGCTAGGGCGCTTGTTATCCCAGGAAATACCTGAGATTCAGGTGATGCTGGCTCATGCTCAACCCAGAAAAGCTGTTCCTTGGCTGCGTCCTCTATCACCGAGTTTGAGTCAGCCTGGGGGGCCGTTGCTAAGAACTCTGGAAGGTCATACTGGTAGCGTTTTCGCAGTAGCAATCAATCCAAATGGAGAGCAGGCAGTTTCAGCCTCAGCGGATTGTACGCTTAAAGTCTGGGATTTGAATAATGGAAAGACTTTACAGACCCTCAAAGGTCATACGGGTGGAGTTTTGGGACTGGCAATCACCCCAGATGAGCAGCATGTAATTTCAGCTTCAGCCGATCGCACCCTCCAAGTTTGGGATCTGGAGAGTGGAAAAACTCTGCAAACTTTGAAAGGTCATACTGGTGCAGTTTGGGCAGTCGCAATTACCCCAAATGGACAGCAGGTCGTTTCAGCCTCAGACGATCGTACGTTGAAGATCTGGGACTTAGAGAGTGGAACAGTTGTGCGTACTCTGGAAGGTCATTCTGACGTAGTTAGAGCCGTGGCTATCACCCAAGACGGGCAGCGGTTGGTTTCGGCTTCAGATGACTCTACATTGAAAGTCTGGGATTCAGAGAGTGGAGCAATCCTACATACTTTAAACGGTCATACGAAGCGTGTTTTTGCAGTAGCAGTAGCTAATACCCCTAACGGAAAGCGAGTCATCTCTGCCTCAGCTGACCATACTTTGAGAGTGTGGGACTTAGAAAGCGGAACAGCCTTACACACTCTAGAAGGTCATAGTGACTGGGTTAGAGGAATAGCTGTATTACCTGGCGAACAGCGAGTCGTCTCCGTATCGGATGACAAAACGTTAAAAGTTTGGGACTTAGAGAGTGGGATAGCCTTGTGTACCTTAGAAGGTCATACCAATGGAGTTAGAGGAGTAGCTATCACTCACAAAGCAGGACAGATTGTTTCTGCGTCAGACGACCAAATATTAAAAGTCTGGGACTTAGAAAACAAAAGTGCCTTCAACCTCCTAGAAGGTCATACTGATCGAGTTTGGGCAGTAGCAATAACACCTGACCAGCATTTAGCTATTTCAGCTTCTGATGACCGCACTTTGAGAGTCTGGAACTTGCAAAATAGAACTCCCTTACATATTTTGGAAGGTCATACCAAAGGCGTAAGAGCAGTAGCCGTTATTCCAGAGACTTCTTGGATAGTATCAGGTTCAGATGACTGCACTCTCAAAGTCTGGGACTTACAAAATGGAACCCCTTTACGTACCTTGGAAGGTCATACTAACTTGATCAGAGCAGTAGCCGTGACCCCAGATGGAACGCAGGTAGTTTCAGCTTCCGCTGATTGCACCCTCAAAGTCTGGGATTTGGAGCGCGGAACTGCCATACATACTCTAGCAGGGCATACCGACTGGGTGAGAGCTGTAGCTGTGACACCAGATGGAACGCGGGTAGTTTCAGCGTCCGCCGATCGCACCCTCAAAGTTTGGGATTTGGAGCGTGGAACTGCCATACATACTCTGGAGGGACATACCGATCGTGTTTGGGCAGTCGCTGTAATGCCGCAGGGAAATTATGCTATCTCTGCTTCAGGAGACTGCACGTTAAAAGTCTGGGACTTGCAGGATGGGATAGCCACGTATACCCTGCAAGGGCATAATAGTCCAGTCTTGGCAGTCTCAGTAGCGTTGCAAGGGCGCTTGGCTATTTCTACCTCACATGACCGAACTTTGAAAGTCTGGGACTTGAAGAGTCGGACAGCCATCGCCAATTGGGGTAGCGATGGTTCACTTTTATCTTGCGCCGTAGCTTCGGACGGAGTCACTCTAGTAGCAGGAGAAGTATCAGGTCGAGTCCATTTCCTGCGTATAGAGGGAACACACCTGCTTGACTGACAAAACTATCCAGATTCTGTACCTCTTTTATTGAAAAGTTTATTCATCAAGACTCTAATATCATTTTTCAGCTATTAGGAGAATCTTAATCCGATGAAATTTGGCATTGATATGGGACATAATTGTCCACCTGATATAGGTGTTACTGGTATTCGTCAGGAAGATGACTTGACAAGAGAAGTTGGGACACTAGTGATGGAAAAATTAAGTTTACTGGGACATCAAGTAGTCAATTGTACTCCTAGTTCAGCATCGAGTGTAGGAGATTCTCTAAGACAAAGGGTTGAAATGGCGACTTCTCAAGAAGTTGATATTTTGGCTTCAGTTCATTTTAATGCTTTTAATGGTCAAGCCAAGGGTTCTGAAATTTTTGCTAACAGTGATTTAGCAAAAACAATAGCAAACATAGTACTAAAAAACATCGTGGGTTTGGGATTTATAAATCGAGGAGTAAAAAATGGCTCTCATCTCTATATCTTAAAAAAAACAAAGATGCCAAGTATTCTAATAGAATGTTGCTTTTGCGACTCAAAAAGTGATGTGGAACTCTACAATTCATCAACTATGGCTGAGGCAATTGCCAAAGGATTGCTTGAGTCAATATCAATATAAACTTTTGCGATCGCTCTCAAAATTTAAATAACTACAAGCACCGTAAAGTAAGAAACAATGACTGGAACTGTTGCAACTCAAGTCAAAGCGATCGCCTTTGACCGTGATATCGAAAGACTCACCGAAGGCTTCACGGGTCGGGAGTGGGTCTTTGAGGAGATTGACCGATGGTTGCAACAGGACAATGAACGGTTCTTCATCCTAACGGGGGAACCGGGAGTGGGGAAAAGTGCAATCGCGGCTCGTCTCACCCAGCTCCGGCAGGATATTGCTGCCTATCACTTTTGTATTGCCGGACGCAGTGGCACCATTGAACCCAATCATGTGCTGCTATCTCTGGCGGCTCAGCTCATTGACTACTTTCCAGACTACGCGGAAGCCTTGGCAAATACCATCAAACCGTTAAGGCTTTCGGTGAATGTGGAAATCACAATCGAAACCATCAAAGACAGTAAAGTCAGGGGTGTTGTCATCAACAACTTGTACACCCAGAATCCGCAGGAAGCTTTGAATGTCCTGCTGCGGCTAGCGCTTGCGGCTCTACCCAATCCACCTCAGCAACCTGTCCTGCTCCTGATTGACTCCCTCGATGAAGCCGTAACGTTGAGAGGTAATAATAACCTAGTTACTCTATTAGCTGAGACGAACGACCTACTGCCGTGGGTGCGCTTTGTCTTCACCACTCGACCAGAGCGACGGGTACTGCGCTACTTTGAGCGCTTGAAGCCCTATACCCTGGCGGCAGAATCGCAAATGAACCTAGACGACATCCGCCAGTACATTGAGAATCGGGTGGGTAAGGAAAAGATGCAGGCGCGACTTCAATCAGCTGAGGTTGAGCCACAAACTTTTGTGAATCGCCTAACTGAACTTTCGACTGGTAACTTTCTGTACACCAAAATTCTGCTCAACGACATCGAAGCTGGACGGCAAAGCCTCAATGATCTGTCTGCATTACCCCAAAGTTTAGACGAAATCTATCACGGCTTCCTTAAGCGCTTCACAGTGACTGAGTGGGAAGAGCGCTACCAGCCCATCTTAGGAGTATTGGCAGTAGCCCAGGAACCAATTACTGAAGTACAGTTAGCTCACTTTACTGGAATTGGGCAAGGCAAGATTCGACAGAATCTGGGAGTGGTGCGCCAGTTTCTCGACATTAGTGATGATGGGCATGGGCGTGAGACTTTTAGTGTGTTCCACCAATCGCTACGTGATTACTTGCTCAACGAACAGAGGAATATAGACTTTTGGTGTGAGGCAAAAGAGCAACATCAGCGCCTTGTAGATTATTACATGGCAGATGACCAATCTTGGCATACTAAACCGACTAGCGATCGCTATCTTTGGCATCATCTTGCTTATCACCTAAGTGGAGCTAGCAGAAATTCTGAATTACGTGCGCTGCTATTCAACTTTGACTGGCTGCAAGCCAAACTAGATGCTACCAACGTCAATGCTCTGCTTGCAGATTACGATCTTCTGCCAGATGCTTCAGATGCGCGTTTAGTGCAGGGCGCAATCCGGCTGTCAACCCATATTCTGGCTAACGACAAAAAGCAACTAGCTGGACAACTGCTGGGTCGTTTGCTGCAATACGAAGCACCTAAAATTCAGGACATGCTGGAGCAGGCCAAGCAGTGGAAAGCTGTTCCCTGGTTGCGTCCCTTGACATCCAGTCTAATGCCTCCTGAAGTACCGCTACTGCGTACACTAATGCGTTCCCTAATGGGTCATTACTCATCTGTCAAAGCAGTGGCAGTGATGCCAGACGGACAACGGGCTATCTCTGTCTTCTCGGATAGCACTATCAAGATTTGGAATTTGGTGAATGAATCTGAGCGCACCCTGTCTTTGGATGACTATACTTGGTCTATCGAGGCGATTGCCGTGACACCAGACGGTCAGAAGCTTATCTCTGCTTCGCGATCATTTAACCTCACATCCACTGAAACGTGTATCCTCAAAGTTTGGGATTTGGAGAGTGGAATTGAACTGCTTACCCTGGGAGACTACACTCTGTTCATCAGAGCAGTAACGGTGACATCAGATGGGAAGTATGCCATCTCTACTTCAGATGGCTCTGCCATCAAGGTTTGGGATTTGGAAACCGGAGGCGAACTACGCACTCTGACAAGTAGTCGCCTGTTTGTCGAGACAATAGCGGTGACACCGGATGGAAAGTACATTATTTCTTCCTTAAGCGGTGGTACTCTTGAAGTCTGGGATTTAGAACGTGAAGCCCGACTATACACCATCTACGGTCACAGCGAGCAGATTACGGCGCTGGCAGTGATGCCAGATGGTCAGAGCTTTATTTCGGCTTCTTGGGACAACACTCTCAAGGTTTGGGATTTGGTAAGTGGAACTGAACTTCGTACTCTAAGTGGTCATACTGGCTGGGTCTTGGCAGTGGCAGTGACGCCAGATGGAGAGTACGCCATTTCTGCTTCAAACGATTGTACCCTCAAAGTTTGGAATCTCAAGAGTGGAGCGGAACTACGTACCCTTTTCGGTCACACTGACAATGTCATAGCAGTGGCAGTGACACCGGACGGAAAATGTGCTGTATCCGGTTCTCAGGACAATACGGTCAAAGTGTGGAATCTCAAAAGTAGTGCTGAACCGCTCACTTCAGCCGCTCATGCTGGTGGTGTACGAGCAGTGGCGGTAACCCCAGATGGGCAACACGCTATCTCAGCGTCAAACGATACTACGCTCAAAGTATGGAACCTGGAAAACAGGGCTGAACTGCGTGGACTGATTGGTCATACTAGCAACGTCACGGCAGTGGCAGTAACGCCAGACGGGCAGCAGGTTATCTCAGCCTCACATGACAACACTCTCAAAATTTGGGATTTAGAAAGCGGGACTGAACTGCATACCCTAAATGGTCACGGTCAGGGAGTTACCGCGATGGCAGTAACTTCAGACGGTCGATTTGCTGTTTCTGCCTCGATGGATCGCACCATCAAAGTTTGGGATCTCAAGAGCGGGACGGCACGACTCAGCTTTCTCAGCCAGAAAGACCGTGTTCAGGCAATAGCTGTTACACCAGATAGCCAACTTGCTATTTCCGACTTAGATGACAAAAACTTCAAAATCTGGGATTTAGAAAGTGGTGCCGAGCGGCTTGCTCTGTGCGGTCATAGAAGTTATGTCACTACAGTAGTGGTGACACCAAACGGTAGATACGCTATCTCAGGCTCAGAGGACTGGACTCTCAGAGTATGGGATCTACAAACTGGAGCCGCGCTATTCACACTATACGGTCATACCGCAGCTATCACAGCAGTGACCATAACACTTGATAGTCAGTATGTTCTTTCGACCGCACGCGACCATACTCTAAAAGTGTGGGATCTAGCGAATAGGACGGTCACTGCAAGTTTCACGGGGGAAAGCATACTCCACACTTGTGCTGTCGCACCAGATGGAGTGACTATTGTCGTCGGTGAGGCGTCAGGACGGATGCATTTTCTGCTCTTGGAGGAGATTCAAGCTTACCAAAAGCAATGGACACCCCAAATTGCTAAACCGCAAGGGGGATTTAAGACTCTGGTGACTGAAAGTCAGTCTCGGAAAAAACCAGGTAAAAAACGACCACGCGGCTTTGGTGATTTTAGTCAGTAGGTTTCGTTAGCACCAGGTTACGTCATCATCACAATTCCTTCTTAAAGTGAAATGTAGTACTTGTCTCATGGCTCTCGAACCGCTTACCGTCCTACATCGAAAATACTCACAGAAGGCTTTCCGGGTCGGGAATGGATCTTTGAGGAGATTTACTTATGGTTTCAACAGAACAATGAACGATTCTTCATTCAACTGAGGAGCGAGGAATCGGTAAGAGTGTGATCGCTGCCTACCTAACTCAAACCCACAAGGACATTGTTGCCTATCACTTCTGCCAAGCAGCAGAATTGGAAACCTTGAAACCGGGATGGATTTTGTGATCGCCCTCTACTAACTAAATCAGCTTTAACTTCTTACCTTAGGGATAGACTATGCCAGTAGCTAGTAGCAGAGTAGGACTCGATTTCACAGACTACGTAAACCCTCGCATCCAAAACTTCACAGGTCGGCAGTGGGTGTTTGAGAAGATCCATGACTGGCTCTCTGACCCCAATGGCTCACGTTACTTTCTGCTGACTGGGGAACCGGGGAGTGGGAAGACAGCGATTGCTGGTCAAGTATACCAACACAGACTGAATCAACAAGCAATTTCTAAAAATGTGAGTTCCAATTTTCCGAATGCTGCTCACTTCTGCTCTGCTTCCCGAAGTACCTGGGTTGACCCGAAGAATTTTTCCGAGTCAATTGCTTTACAACTGTCTCAAATCTCTGAGTACGCTGAGGTATTGCTGAATATTGGGGAAAAAGAGGTCAATATTCGCGTTGAGCAAAACCTGGGCACAGTCAAGGACAGCACTGTTCAAGGGGTAGTCATCAATAACCTCGATGTATCAGGTCTCAGGAGTGGTCAGGAAGCTTTCAATCGAGTGGTGCTAGACCCACTCAACACTATCTACGGCAATGGTTTTGACAAGCCTATTACCATTCTGGTGGACAGTTTGGATGAGGCATTAACGTTTGAAGGAGAGAAAACCATTGTTGATTTGCTCTCAGCAGTACAAGACTTGCCCGAACAGGTGCGTTTCTTGCTGACTTCTCGCCCCAAGATAGAAGCTTTAGAACCCCTGCAAGATCGTGCAGTGGTGTATTCCCTGACAATGGGTGAGGGATTACAGCATAGCCAGGAGGATGTCAATCAGTATGTCTGGCAAGCCTTGAAGCAGCAGCCAGAACTCGTAGCGCAACTCGCCCCCGATTTGCCTCAAGGCAGCTTTGTCACTACAGTTAGTACGAAAAGTGATGGCAACTTCCTCTACGTCACCTATCTGCTGAAAATGCTCGCCCAAGGACACTTAGAAATAACTAAGACCACGTTGGAGCAGTTACCAGACGGTTTAGATGGTATCTACCGGGAATTTCTGTATCGTCTAGTTGGCAAAGACAAGAGTACTTGGCGGAGTCAATATGCTCCCGTCTTAGGGACATTAGCGATCACTCAAGAGGCGTTGACTAGGGAACAATTGGCTGGATTTACACAGATGAGCAAGTCTGAAGTTGCAGGAGTGCTGGGAGAACTCCAACAGTTTTTGGAAGATGAATCCTTGCCTGCAAGCCAACGTACCTACGCCATCTATCACCGTTCTTTGGCAAACTTTTTGCAGGATGAAGATCGAGCGGGAAGCTACTGGTGTGATGCACAAGAACAGCATCAAAGGATAGTAAATTACTACCGAGCAGGGGCTAAATCATGGTTGGAAAGAGATTGGACAAGCATCAAAGATGACTATGCTTTTCGTTACCTGCCATATCACCTGAAACAAGCCGGACAGCATCAAGAGCTATGTAAATTATTAACTAGTGCTGCGAATTGGATGCAGGCTAAGTTCATTCATTATGGCAGTGATGAAGGATATGTCACTGATTTACAACTCGCATTGAATGCTTTCACTAACCCAGGAGTACCTGAGCAAATAGCACAACTAGTTCAGCTTCACACAGCACGGCAGGTTATCTATCACCGAGCAAGTCGCTATAACGATACAGATCTAAAGACTCTTGTCTGGTTAGGTGGTGAAGCGCAAGCTATACAACATGCTCGCTTACGTCCCAGTGCTTCACAAAGGTTTGATAGTGTTTGGGCAATCTACAATACACAACGAGCTAAAGGTCAGCCTCCTAATTCTGCGCTATTGAGGGAGATGTGGGAACAAGCTCAGTTGATTGATTCTGAAGAGACTCGGATAGCAGCATTGGGGAAGATAGCTACTGCTTTATCTCAAATAGGACATCTGCCTGAAATTACGGCAATAATTACTGAAACTACACAAACTCTAAAAGGACTACAGACTCGCTACATCAAAGATGCCATTGAATCTATCCATCTTGTAGTTTTACATAGTTCAAGCAGGGAGTTGGATAGGACAAAGTTGGAACCATTCAGGGAATTCGTTACTGTTTTGCTTCAGCTAAGACTGTTTACTGAAGCTGAGGAAGTTGCTCAGGCTATCACGGACAATTTTGAACGAGTGAATGCATTGACTCGGTTAGCTGTTGCTCTAGCTCAAGCAGGACAGTTCGCTAAAGCTGAGAAACTTATAAAAACTATTGAATGGGATCTTGAACGACTATACGCACTGAAAGTTTTAGCCATTGCTCTAGCCCAAGCAGGACAGTTCGCTAAAGCTGAGCAGATTGCAAGTACTATTCAAGAAAATCCAATTCAAGCAGAAGCATTCAGCCAGTTAGCCATCGCTCTAGCTCAAGCAGGGCAGTTCGCTAAAGCTGAGCAGATTGCAAGTACTATTCAAGAAAATCCAATTCAAGCAGAAGCATTCAGCCAGTTAGCCATCGCTCTAGCTCAAGCAGGACAGTTTCCTAAAGCTAAGAAACTTATTTCAAACGTTCATTCCAGTGAACATCAAGTTGAAGCCTTAAGTCAACTAGCAACTGCCCTAATCAAAGAAGAACAGCAGTCCGAAGCAATAAAAGCATTTGCCGAAGCAAGAGAAATTGCTCAAATTATTGAAAACTACAAGAATAAAATTGAGGCATTGATTAAATTAGCAACTGCTCTAGCTCATGTGGAACAGAAGCCTGAAGCAGTAGAAGCCTTCGCTGAAGCAAGAGAAACGGCTCAAGTTATTGAAAACTCTAAAGAGCGAGATAATGTACTATGCCAACTGGCTATTGCTTTGGCTGAAGTACAATATTTCACTGAAGCTGAGCAAGTAGCTCAAACTGTTGAAGACTATCGACACAGAGCAGAGACATTAAGGCAGTTAGCAGTTGCTCTAGTTCAAGCAGGAAAGCAAACTGATGCTCTGACAAGCTTCACTGGAGCAGGGGAAATAGACAAAGCTCTTGAGAGCAGTAGAAGTCTAACTAAAGCATTGAGACAGTTATCGTTTGCTCTAATTCAGGGTGGACAATTCAGCAAAGCTGAGGAAGTAGCTTTAGCCACTTTAGCCATCGAGAATGATCCGAGTCGGATACTAACATTCAATGATGGAGAGATTGCTCAAAACAGTAAATCTGACGTTGTGCTGAGACAAGTAGCCCGCACTCTAGCTGAGGTAGGACAGTTCGTTGAAGCTGAACAAGCAGCCCTAGCTATCAGTTTTCGAGAAAGTCGTTCTGAAGCCTTGAAGGAGTTGGTTCTTGCCTTAGCTCGGACAGAACAATTCAGTGAAGCCAAGCGATTGACTCAATCCATTGAAGCTATTGGTAGTCGAACATCGGCACTGAAGGAGCTTGTAAATGCACTAGTTCGCATAGGGCAGTTTACTGAAGCCGAACAACTGGCTCGCTCCATCCAAGTTCCTAGAAGTCGAGCGTTAGCCCTGAAGGGGCTGGCTAGTGCTTTAGCTCAAGCAGGACGATTTACAGATGCTGAGCAGGTAGCTGAAGCTATTGACGATAGTAAGATTCAATCCGAGACAGTTACAGACTTACTTAAAATCAGACAGACAGTTGAAGCTGAGAAGGGCTTAACCGAAAGTAGCAACGTTGCTCAGAACATTAAGTTGGAAAAGAAACAATTAGATGTGCTGGAGCATTCACCTGTCACTGCAACTCAAGCTATGAATTTTGAGGAAGCTCTTGTAGCCACTGGCTTGCTAGAGTTGAACGAATTTTTGTCTGTCTTATCAGAATGGGCACCTGCTTTTGAAAAGGTTAAATCAGGGCTGTCAGTAACAGTTTTATCGGAGGCAGTGCGGATTGCTGGATGGGTGCATCCAGATTGGCGAAAGATATCAGAGCTTTTGAATACTCAAGCTGGTTGAAGAGCTTTACTGGTCACAGTATAAGCTGCCAATTCTCCAGACAGCACTCATCACTGAAGACACTTAGAGTAGGAAACGATGGCTGGAACTGTTGCAACTCAAGTAAAAGCGATCGCCTTCACCAACCACATCCAACAATTAACAGCAGAAGGCTTTAGAGTTAGATGCTCCAGAATTTGTGAGTGCCGCTTCAGAATTACCAAGATTTATCCTACAGATGGCAAAGATTTAGTGATTGAAATAGTTCCTTGAGTTGGAGAGCGAGCGCGTCCATAGCAAAACTTTCTTTTCTAACTGTATAGGTAGGCTACAACAGAGCTATCAAAATTCATGAGTCAGCCTACTTGCCGACGAAGAAGCGGATAATGACATTACTGAACTTCAAGTCAGAAATCAACTTCACTGAGTACGTGGGCGATCACACCCCCAACTTCACAGGTCGAGACTGGGTATTCCAAAACATTTATGATTGGCTATCCAAGTCCAATGCTTCTCGCTACTTCCTCCTGACTGGGGAACCTGGAAGTGGCAAGACAGCGATCGCTCAACGCCTCACTCAATTCTCCCATAGCAAAGAATCCCTACATCCAGATTTGTTACCCAGTTTCCTGAATGCCATTCACATTTGCTCTGCCCGCAACAGCACCTCAGTCGATCCCAGAAACTTTTGCAAATCAGTTGCACTACAACTTGCAGAGATTCAAGACTATGCAATTGCCCTAGCCAATATCGACACAAAACACGTCAATATTCAGGCGACTCAAAATCTAGGAACGGTAACAGACAGCACCATTCAGAACGTGGTAATCAATAACCTGGATGTTTCAGGAGTGATGACCGCTCAAGAGGCATTCAATCTACTGGTTTTGAACCCACTTCAGTACATCTACCAAAACGGCTTCAACCAACCAATAACCATTCTCGTAGATGCGTTGGACGAAGCACTAACCCATGAAGGAAAACCAACTATTGTCGATTTACTCTCAAAACTGGAGAATCTACCCGCTCAAATTCGATTCATTCTGACTAGCCGGAAAGAAGCACGAATTGAAAACAAGTTTCTAGACATAGAAGAGCTTTACCTCTCGGCTTCAGAGTTCAATCAACTGAATCAGCATGACGTTAGGGAATATATAGAGAAACGGTTTGTTCAGGATGAGCCGATATCAGTCCTTGTCGCCGATTTGAAACCTCAACAGCGAAAAGAATCCATTGAACAGATTGCTGAAAAATCAGAAGGCAATTTCCTATATGTCAGTTTTCTATTAAATGCGATCGCCAAGGGGCAGCGATCGCTCTACAATCTGAAAGGATTGCCAGAAGGACTCGATGGATTGTACTACCAATCCCTGGAACGAGTCGTTGAACTAGGCAAACGAGATTGGTATGAAACTTACGCGCCATTCATAGGAATTCTCTCTGTAGCACGTACCAGTCTCAATCTGAGTCAACTGCAAGCTTTCACCAAGCAATCTGAGTCCCTCGTCTGGCAGTGTCTCACTCACCTGGGGCAATTCCTCGAAGAAGTTGAACCAACAACAAAACAGGAAGAGGAAGGGCACCAGTATCGGCTCTATCACCAGTCAGTCGTTGACTTTCTCAGGAAGCGATCGCTACGCATCAACCAGAAAAAGCGGCACAATCTCTACTATCTCTCCGCAAAAGAATGGCATCAGCTGATTGTAGATTACTACATAGTAGACAATCAGCCCTGGCATAGCAGAGCGATTGATGACTATTATCTCTGGAATTATCTGCCTTATCACCTACTTGGTGCAGAGCAGGTCAACCGACTCCGCAAACTGCTCTTCGATTTTGACTGGCTGCAAGCCAAACTCGATGCTACTGACCCCAATGCTCTGATTGGAGACTATGACTTTTTGCCAAATGATCTCGATTTGCAGCTAGTGCAAGGTGCCGTCCGGTTAGCTGCACATATCCTAGCCCAGGACAAAACGCAATTAGCTGGGCAATTGCTGGGTCGTCTGCTTTCCTTCAATAGATCAGAGATTCAGCCCTTACTAGAACAAGCTAAACAATGGAGAACTGCTCCTTGGCTGCGTCCTCTGGTTTCCAATCTGACACAACCAAGCGGAGCACTGTTGCGTATCTTCAGTGGTCATAGGGATTACGTCAGTGCCCTCGCAATACTCTCGAATCAGCGGGTAATTTCCGCCTCAGGCGATTGTACTCTGAAGCTCTGGGACTTAGGGAGTGGCGAATGCCAACACACATTCTCTGGTCATAGCGACTGGGTCACAGTTGTAGTAGTAACTCCAGACAGTAACTACGCTATCTCTGCCGCAAGAGACTTTACCCTGAGGTTGTGGAACTTAAACAGTGGCGAGTGCCAGCACATCCTTATAAACCATTGCGGCTTGCCCACTGCTATGGCGGTGACTCCAGATGGCTCTCACGTCATCTTTGCCCTAAATGACTGTACCCTCAAATGTTGGAACTTAAGCACTGGCGAGTGCCAACGCATCCTTGAAATCCTCGAAGATTACGGTCAGGTCACTGCTATAGCAGTAATTCCAGGCACTAATCACGTTATCGTTGCCTTAGCCAACTTTACCTTGCAACTATGGGACTTAAGTACAAGCGAATGCCAACTTACCCTTGAGGGTCATCGTGGCTGGATTAGCACTGTGGTAATTACTCCAGACGGAAAGCAGGCCGTCTCTGCTTCACACGACAAGACTCTGAAACTGTGGGGCTTAAGCAGTGGTAAGTGTCAATTTACCTTTGAGGAGCATCATGGTTCAGTGAGTTCCGTGGCATTGACCTCAGACAGTAATCACGTTATCTCCGCCTCATACGATAAGACTCTGAAGCTATGGAACTTAAGTACTGGCAGGTGCCTTGGTACTTTTGAGGGGCATCGTGATTGGGTTAATGCTGTAGTGGTAACCCCGGACGGTAAACAGGCTGTCTCTGCCTCCGATGACAAAACTCTGAAGCTATGGAATTTAAGCCACGAGCCGTGCCAGTTCACCTTTGAGGGTCATCGCGACTGGGTTAATGCTGTAGTGGTAACCCCGGACGGTAAACAAGCTGTCTCTGCCTCACGCGACCACACTATCAAACTATGGGACTTAAGCCATGGTAAGTATCGATGCACGCTCCAAGGTCACAGTAGCTCAGTCAGTGCAGTAGCGGTGACTCCAGACAGCAACTACATTATCTCTGCCTCAGTGGACAAAACTTTGAAGCTATGGAACTTGAGCACCGGTGAGTGCCAACGTACTCTTCAAGGTCATAGCGGTCCAGTTAGTGCTGTGGTGGTCACCCCAAATGGTAATCACATTATCTCTGCCTCATACGACAAGACCTTAAAGCTATGGAATTTAAGCACTGGTGAATGCCAATGCTCTCTCCAAGGTCATACCGGTCCCGTTAGTGCTGTGGTGGTCACCCCAAATGGTAATCACATTATCTCTGCTTCAGCCGATAAAACCTTGAAGCTATGGAATTTAAGCACTGGAGAGTGCCAACGCACTCTCCAAGCGCACAGTGGTTCGGTCAATACCGTGGTTGTAACCCCAGATGGTAATCACGTTATCTCTACCTCAGCTGACGAAACATTGAAGCTATGGGACTTAAGCATCGGTGACTTTCAGCTAGCCTTCGAGCGTCATTACGGTTGGGTCAATTCCTTGGTGGGTGCTCCAAACGGAGATTGGGTTATCTTAGCCTCAGCTAACAAAGCCTTGAAGTTGTGGAACTTGGAGAGTGATACGTTCATTGCCAGTTTCAGTGGGGAGAGCCAATTCCTAAGCTGTGCAGTTGCACCGAATGGATTAACTATTGTTGCCGGAGACCAGCGAGGTCAGTTACACTTCTGGCAATTGGAGGGCTTGAGATAGGTACTATCAGAAAGCTGACAAGGAATTCCTTGCTCAAGTCAATGTAAAACTAGGGTGCATATTGTGAAGGCATTTCAGAAGAGATTGCTGCAAGTGAAAGCACAGCAATCTCTTCTGAAATACCTTACGCCTCATTCTTTTATAAGAAAGCGATTTGACTTTACAGAGTTTGAACCTTTCTTGATAAAGATGATTCATGAAGAATTAATATCTGAAAGCTTTTTTCTAGCAGTATTTGTAGCACAGCTTTAGGTCTAAGAAAACGAATTTTATGTTCTTCCTTACAAAGTGTTTTATGGAGCAATGGCTACAGTCACTGGATTTTAAACTCTTACTTTGCTAATGCGCTCATAGGTATAACGCTCAAACTTACCCAGATGCAGTCAAAAGCTCTCCTGCTCCTGCTGAAGCCTTATAGCGGGACTTAAACAAATATCAAGCCCAAACAAAGCCCAAACTAGCTTTATAAGCTAAGAATACGTCCCGATTATGGTTCAACCACTCGATAAAACGAAAAGATATTGCTGTACGAAATGCCTCTAAAGCTTCAGGAAAGGTATTTAAAGGTTTGTTTGCCCACCTGCGTCTGAGTCCTCCTGTTAAGGTGTGCCATAAAATAAAAGTATAGGCACAGAAAACTAGAATGAAATGTCTCAAGAGACTGCGTTTGTCTCTAACTTGATATTCCTTAAGTCCTAACCAACCTTTAGCTTCCCGGTAAAAAACTTCTACCCAATTCCTTTGAGAATAGGTAGTTACTATCCACTCAGATGTCGCTGTTGAGCCGTCAACATTGGTAATAAAATAATCAATATCACTGGCTTCATCAAATGTTGAGGCATTCATGACGATAGCAATTGTTCTCTTCCCTTCGAGGCGTGATAGTTCAACTTCAATAGATGCCACCCATACAGTCTTTTTTTTCTCTAAATTGAGCTGGATAGGGGTGAAATCCTTGCTAGGTAATGATTTAGCTAAATTATCTAAACGTATTTCTTTAAAAGTACCACCAACAGATGCAATAATTACCTTTCGATTTTTGGCGATTCCTCCTAGATACTTGAGTTTCCTTTTTTCCAGTTCAAGGAGAAAGGTCGTGTTATTTCCATAGCCAGCATCAATCAGCACGAGACCGGGTCGGTATCCTCTGTCTAAGCTTCGGTCAATTAAAGCTAATCCTAACTCTGGCTTCTTCTTAAATTCAAAGTCTTTTTTTCCTTCAGGCAAAGAACTGGCGTGTTGATATAACTCTATATCTAAAGGCAAGCTTTTTGAGCCATCATACAGATGAGTGGTTACTACCACTATCCCATTGTCAGTTTTCCCAATTTCTCCAATGTATTGCCGCCCTACTCCCTCCGTAAAATTGCCACTCTTCCTATGTCCTGAATCATCAAGGATTAGGGTAAATCCTCGACTGATCTTTGTTTGACTACACTTGTTCATGACTTGTAAGCGACGCTCATTGACCTCTGGCGCTGACCAAGGGGCTTCTGTCAAAAAATGGTGCAATCTGTGGTAAGTCACCCCCACAGCGTTATTCGCCATTTGAGAGAGGTTTTTTCGTTCGCTTTCCCCTAATAATCCGCCTACATAGTTCCTAAACTCCCGTTTTTGGGCTTGATGGCTAAAGATATCATCAAAGCGTTTACACCATCTGTCGAAGCAAGGGGGCATAGCGGCGGGAGTTGTCTCTTTCATGACTCAGACCTCGACGTGAGAGGCTTTCTCTGCCAGTATTATACTCTCATTAGCTCTTGTTTTTCGTTTAAGTCCCGATAGGCTTCTTCTTGCTTCAAAGCAACTGGCGCATGTCCCACTCCTGCTATGAGAAATCGTTTCTCTGAGCTTCCAAAATCCTCTAAGGATTTTAGGCGGAAGCAATCTTTACCTGTTAACTACTTCAAATTAAGTGCAAAGTTCGCTAGTCAAATTACCAAACATCTGCTGTTGCTCGTATATGGTCTATCTATCTCGATTTCCGCTAATAGCGTTCCACTACTCCAGTTCGGAGATCGTGGTAGTGAAGTACTTGTTCTCCAGAACAATCTCCAATCTCAGGGTTTCTACAGTGGACCGGTGGATGGATTCTATGGTGACTTGACCAAGTCCGCTATCGAAAATTTCCAGCAACAGAATGGATTAGCTGTAGATGGTATTGCTGGAGACAACACACAGTTACGACTTCAGAACAGGTTGCCCTTGTCTTCGAGTACAACCCTAGCTCAGGCTTCAGGTACCATCTTTGGTGATATTACTATAGGTGAGCTTGCTATAGGATTTATAACCTTGGGATTTATATTTGCGGTTGTTGTACCAGGTGTAAGAAATACTTCCAAAAGCACTTCTAGTTCAGAAAATAGTAAAATCATTGAAGGAGTCCATGTTTCCATTATCATCAACAAAGGCGTTCGGGTTCCCATTGAATCTTTTGACCTTGGGACTCAATTAAAGATTCAAATCATCAATTCAGAGGGTAAAGTTGTTAAATCATTCGATGATATTCTCAATGAGAACTACTCTAAGTCTATTGATAGTTTGCCAACAGGAAAATATAAAGTGGTCGCTACTGGTAAGCAAAATGGCAAAAAGACGACAAAAGAAATAAATGTTACCTTTGATTGATTCTAGAGCAACCACATTGTGGTACGCAGTCGTAGTTCTTACTTAAGTGACGGTAGCTGTCCTAAGCAAGCTAAGTGTGCTATACGAACCAACACTAGGCAAGGTAACAGAGGGGAAATAGGTAGTTGCCTCAAGCCACCTGGTATCAAAGCGATAAGCCAGTTCAGATTTTTATTCTCTCTCGAACCGCCCGAACACAGAAATAGAAACTGGCTAGTTTAATTAACTATTTCTGACCTTTACTGGAAAACCCACATAAAATCAAGCATTGCAAGCACCTTGAGTTCAGCTAACTATTCTCCTTTTACAGTTGGTTTTGTTCAACGAGAATAAAGTTGGAAACTAACTGGCACATACAGCTTAAATCAATTTGTGCCCATCAGTGACCAGTTTTCCAAACAGATCATTACACTTATCTATGTCCATTGAGATTCTTAGGACTTACGTAACTCGCTACGACATCCACTTATGTCGGGAAACTTATGAATTGCCCCCCCTAAAGTGTGTGTTCAAGCAGAAAATGCGTAAGTCCTATTTCTATTAGTAGCGTGGTAGCCGAGGTATATGGGGCGGAAGTTTAAATTATCTGATATGCCACATAGGGCTAGTCTATAGAGATAGGGGCGATCGCATATTCGGTGCAAGACCTTTGGGTGCATCGCAATGGGGGTGCGCCTTCTAGCGAGTCCTAATTCTTTATAGGAGTAACTTTGGAGATTTTATAACTCAAAAAGGAAGCGTTATTGTCTAGTCTAAATCAGCAAACAGCCAGATATCAGCGTGATAAGCTTTATGAAAAGCTCGCCAAACCCGGCAAGAATTATTCTGTCTATAGTAATAAACATTATCCAGGTGAAATTCTCTTAGGAGAGTACCAAGTTGAAGAGATTTTTCAGGATAAGGATTCAGGCTTTTATGCGCTTGGTTCAGTATCAACAAGCGGAAAAAATCCTCCTGTTTTGGTAATTCGAGGATTTGGTAACTGGGGCAGTCTGGAAGACTTTCCTAGAGAATTTTTGCCCTACAAGGATATTTCAGATGTTGTAATGACTCAGTCAGACAGTCATCTCCAAGCCGCTAAAAAAATTGGAGTAATCGAATGGTTACGAAATCAGGTAAGTAAAGGAGAAAAGCCTGATGTAGTAGGTCAGAGTTTAGGTGGAAAAGTCGCACAACAACTGGCAGTAGAAGTTCCAGAGTATATTGATTCGCTTATTACGTTCAATTCTATAGGTATCTCATCCCAAGAATTTGAAAACTACCAGGGAGAAGTCGCAATTTTTCACTATATAAATCCAGTTGACTTTGTTCCTTATGTGTTGGGGGATAAGTTTTTACCAGGAACTATTTTTCAAGTTTACAATCCAACGATTAAAACCTCGGACTTCTTAGGTCAGCATAACAATTTAGTCTTAGAGAAAGCTGATACTGTGATTAAAGAAGTCAAAATCGAATCCTTTTATTGGGTGCGAGAACTTTACCAATCTATCAGAAGTTACCGAAGAATGGTGCAAAAGGAAGTGGAAGAGTTAAATCAAATCGCTAAACAAGACGATGAGGACGATGAAGTCAGTACAAACAAGTCTAGTCAGGCGATTCGACAACAGTTTGATGTTTCTCTCCAAGCCGTTCAGCAAGAGTTTAATAATATCACGCAAGCAATCCGTCAGGAATTGCTTGCCAACACTGACCGTAAAAGTGCGGCTGAGTTGCTTCAGCAGCGAGTGAGTTCTTCTGTTGAAGTCATTCAAAAAGAAATAGAAATCTTGAGCGTAACCGTTCAACAAGAAATTAGGGACTCAGGAAGAACGTTTAAGAGCTTTAGTCAAAGGCTTAAAGAGGAACTCAAGGATTCGGTTGGCATGGTTAAACAAAAACTTGAGAAGTTGTTGCAAGTGGAAACCAAGTCGAAGATACAACAAGAGCTTGATGTCAAAAGCGATCGCATTTAACATCAACATCCCTCAACTGCAAAAAAGTGTAACGACCATTTCCATTTGGCTGAAGTCAGGAATAGGGTTCTCATCACGACATAACCCCACTTTCAATTCCACACCCGACGTAAATTCAATACAAAACCCGGTAACACCCCTTCACCCGATAATTCAGCCGGATTCTCCAACACGTTCACATCCTTACCCGGTCGATAAATTTCCACCCGTCGCTGCTGCGGATCGATTAACCAGCCAAGTTTTGCGCCATTGTCGATATACTCTCTCATTTTATCTTGCAGGGACTTAAGGCTATCTGAGCTAGAGCGTAACTCAACCACAAAATCCGGGCAGATACTAGCAAACGTTCCTTTTTGTTCTGGAGTAAGCACCTGCCAACGTTCTCCACTCACCCAAGAGGCATCAGGGGCGCGAGTCGCACCATTGGGTAAAATGAAGCCAGTCGAGGAGTCAAAGACTTTACCCGGTTCACCCGCATTACGCCACCACAAATACAACTCTCCAGTAACACTGCAATTGCGCTCTCCAGTTTCCCAGCCTGTTGGTGGGTTCACTATCAACTCTCCTTGTGCGGTTCTTTCCAGTTCTAAGTCTCGGTTTGCTGCTGCCAAAGCGGCAAACTGTTCCTGGGTAACGTACAGCCCAATTGTCTTAGGCAACTCAATTGATAGGGTGTCGGTTTCTGGACTGGTGGGTGTCTTTACCATATTGACCTCTTACCTCTTACACAATAGGGTTTGGGTGAATGATGCCTACCTACCCTATTACTCCCTTCCCACTATAAGATTAGGTATCGATAATAGCTGAAATGCCTATCAGTGCTAGGTTTTAATTACAGAGTCTTAGGCCGGAATGGAAGTAACTAACAGATTCTATAGGCTTTCTCTTCAATCACCTCCGGCACTGCGCGAACGCGAGTAGTGTCTCGTACTCCCCAGGAGAACCCCTAACTCCGGTATTACAATCACCCTTGCTGGAGCAAAAAAATTGGATGCACTAAACTAGACCTTCATGCGATCGCTCAAAATTTCGCAACCGTCTTGAGTCACGAGTACTGTATGCTCAAATTGAGCCGCTAGAGAATGATCAGCCGTTACTACAGTCCAGCCATCCGGTAACAATTGCGTGTGCTTGGAACCTGCACTCACAATTGGTTCAAGTGTTATTGTCATTCCCGCTCGAAGCTTCACATTTGGCATCTGGCGGGTACGGAAAAAGAATACAGAAGGGTCTTCGTGTATGTTCCGTCCGACACCGTGACCTGTTAAATCTTCTATGATGCTAAAGCCATTCGCTTCTACATGGTCTTGCACAGCACCAGCAATATCCATGAGATAATTTCCGGCTTTGACTTGCTCGATACCAATATAAAGCGCTTCCTCAGTTACACGAATTAATTTTGCGGCTTCCGGAGAAACCTCACCCACTGCGATCGCAACGCAAGAGTCACCGTGAAACCCTTGATAGTAAGCACAGGTATCCACCTTCAGAACATCACCTGACTCAATGACTCGCGTGGGACTGGGAATGCCGTGTACAGCCTCGTTATTAATACTGGTACAGAGGGTAGCAGGAAATCCTTGGTATCCTTTGAGGCTAGGAACTGCGCCCATTTCCCGGATGCGTTTCTCGGCATAAGCATCTAACTCACCTGTCGTCATCCCTGGCTTAACTTGCTCGGAAATTTCTTTCAACACTGTTGCAACAATTTGTGCTGCCTCACGCATAATTGCAATTTCTCGTTGTGACTTGATTTCGATCCCACGGCGTTGCTTTTTGGTAGGGGAAGGTTGAGGGGATTGGGAAAGGAGTTCGCTGAGAAGATTCATTGATTTTACGTTGCTAGGTTAGGCTAATGTAGCATGGCTTAGCATCTCGTGCAAAACTATAAGGCAAGGCGTTACTATATGTGAAGGAAATACACTATGGAAACTCGCATGGGCGGTAAAACTTCACTGGCTGGTGTGACAACCTACATTCCCCCAGAGTGGAAAAAAGAGCTTGAAGAGTGGGCGGAGGACGAAGAACGCTCAGTTTCTTGGATACTCTTGAAGTTAATTGGCAATGCACTCGAAGAGCGGCGTCAGAATTCTTCAACAACAACAAGTGCAGAAACCGCAGAACTGGTGGGTTTAGCCACTAATGGCAAGACAGCAGCTAGATAAATTCGGCAAGAAAGCAATATACGCTGATTGGAAAAAGGTGAAAGGGGAAGGGGAAAAGGTTTTTACCTTTCACCCTTCCCCTTCTCCTAAAACCGATTAGTTAAATAGGCGATGTGAGATGTTCCCGATGCTAAGACGCAGTGACAAGTCCACTGTGTTTGAGTAAAGGCTCAGTGCTCGGTTCCCGTCCCCGGAATGCCTTGAAGACTTCCATTGGAGGCAAGCTTCCACCAAGAGCAAGGACTGTATCACGGTAGCGCTTGCCTGTAGTTGCGATCGCTTCTTCGTTGTCTAAGCCAGCATCTTCAAAGGCAGCAAAGGCATCAGCGCTGAGGACTTCCGCCCATTTGTAGCTGTAATAACCCGCTGCATACCCACCTGCAAAAATGTGCCCAAACGCGCACAAGAAGTTATCTTCTTGCAGGGGTGGCAAAACCGTTGTCGTTTTCGCAATGCGCTTACGCACATCAACCGCCGTTTCATTGCCACCTGGCAGATAACGATGGTGCAATTCCAAATCAATAGAGCTAAAGTGCAACTGCCGCAACATTGTGCTACCACTCATGTAATGACGTGCTGCCAACAGCTTTTGGTAATAATGCTCTGGCAGAGGCTCACCCGTTTCATAATGCTTCGCCATTCCCATAAGTGTAGGACGGTCATAGCACCAGTTTTCCATAAACTGGCTAGGCAGTTCCACGGCATCCCACTCTACATTGTTAATGCCGGATGCCCCAGCATAATCCACCTTCGTCAGCATGTGCTGCAAGCCATGACCAAACTCGTGGAAGAGCGTCTCCACTTCATTAAAGGTCATCAGGCTAGGCTTCCCATCAACGGGAGGAGTTTGGTTACATACCAAGTACGCTACAGGTAAGCGTGTCGTGGATGTGCCATTTTCATAAATTTTGGCACGACCAATACAATCATCCATCCAAGCACCACCCCGCTTTTCAGCAGGACGGCTATAGGGATCTAAGTAGAAGTTAGCAATTGGGGTGCCTGTCTCATCGGCAATTTGGAAATAACGGACATCTTCGTGCCACACAGGGGCAGTACCATCTGCTGCTGTTACGGTAACACTAAAGAGCCGCTTCACTAGGCTAAATAACCCATCCAGCACCTGGGGCAAGGGGAAGTAGGGGCGCAATTCCTCTGCACTAAAGGCAAACTTTTCTTCCTGCTGGCGTTCTGCCCAAAAGCTGATGTCCCAGTGTTTTAAGTCGTTGGCTTCCTCAGCCCCCTTAGCAGCCGCAAAAGCTTTTAACTCTTCTAAATCTTTAACAGCAGCCTCATAACTCGCACGACGCAGTTCCTCCAGCAGTCCCTCCACTGCCTCAACATTAGGAGCCATTTTACTGGCTAGGCTCAATTCGGCAAAACTCTCATAACCCAATAGCGCTGCTTTTTCTTTACGCAGTTCTAAAATCCGCTCAATTAGTGGAGTATTATCCAACTCACCTGTAGAAGCACGGCTGACAAAGGCTTTGTAGAGCTTTTCTCGCAAGTCACGACGAGTGCTGTGCTGCATGAAGGGAACATAGCTGGGGTAGTCCAGGGTAATCCGCCAAGGTCCATTTTCCGCCGTCGCATTTTCCTCTCCAGCCGCACGAGCGGCTTGAGCCGCCAGACTCGTTAAGCTGGGTGGTAAACCATCCACCTCATCTTTGCTAGTTAGGGTCATGCTAAATGCTTTCGTAGCATCAAGCACATTGTTAGAGAACTTAGTAGAAAGCTCTGCAAGTTCAAGTTGAATCGCGTTAAAGCGATCACGTTTCTCCCCCTCTAACCCAACACCGGAAAGCTCAGCATCTCGAATTGCCGCTTCGACAATTCGCTTTTGCGCTGGCTCCAAACTGCTCCAGTCATCGCCTTCACGCAAGGCTTTGAACGCTTTGTAAAAAGGTTGGCTTTGGTTGAGTTTGTTAGAAAACTGTACGACTTGGGGCTGCACCGTTTCGTAAGCCTCGCGGAGTTCTGGGCTATTTTTTACACCCATTAAGTGGCTTACCACTCCCCAAGTCCAAGTTAGACGTTCGCCTAAGCGATCGAGCGGTTCAACTAAACCGTCCCAAGTCGGCGTTACTTTCGCTTCTAATTTGGCAAGTTCTTCATCCAGTTCAGCCAGTAGTTGCGTCATTGCAGGCACTACATGCTCTGGCTTAATGGTTTCAAATGGAGGTAGCCCCTTGCCAATTAACAAAGGGTTATCAATAGCAGTCGCGTTTGCAATCATAATCAGTCGTTTGTTGCCGAGGCTCAGATTAAAGGCTTTTCTTTAATTAAATGGTCTATTTTGCCACTTGACAGTGATCCCTGTACTTCGGAATCATCGTTAGGAACACTTAACTTGAGTAACCAATAGCATTAGTCAAGCTTTAGGCTTGCACAGTTTCCCTTGCATTAGCGTTACTGGCAATACAAGTAGACCACTGCTATTTATTATCGAGAAGTTTTCTATAAGTTGCTGAGGGGTTAACCGTAACTATGCAGTTACGCTAACCCCATTGAAGTATTGAGTTTGACGCTCTAAGCACGCTTGAATACAGAAGAGAATCGGTCTTTCACACTAGCCACTGTAGTTTGAATCAAGTTCCCAACGTTCGCTTGTGGACGAGTTGCTACGACAATTGGCTCATCGTTGAATTCCTTAAGGCGATGCCCATACTCCAATTCAGCTTGGTGCTTACGCAGCTTTGGGAAGAGGCGGAAAACGCCTTTGAGTAATTCTTCCTCTTGCTGAAACACAGCTTGGTTAATCTGATTGCTACGATTTACGGTCATTGAACCAGCAGGAAACCAGTTTTTCTGCCCCTTGATGCGTACATAAATATTGAATTCTGGCAACCCTGACTTCTTCATCTCGTTATACTGTGAGGCTGCCGCTGTTCGTTTTGCCTTATTTTTCTTGACTGTCTGCTTCTGCGGTTGAACCTTACCAAATCCGATTTGGGTTGTCACTGTTGCGTACTCCTTTACTGTCTTAACAGAAGTTTACACTATTTTCATAATGGCTGGAAGGTTGGAAGAAGAGGAGGAAGGTAGCGATATCTGGTAGGGGCGCACAGCCCCTACAAATGGGGTTTCAAGGGTGGAGAAAGCGTAAGTCCTGAAGTGAAATGCTATGGCTTAGTAGAATTCCTTACTTTGGTAAAGGTAGAAGCAGGCGGCTGGAAAAGCGATCGCCTTTTAGTGGATAGAACTGAAGGTCGCCTCCCCAAGCACTAAGGATATCGCGGCAAATCTTCAGGTTCAGCGTCGATGGCGCTAAAGGTGAAGCCGCGAGAGTCTTTAAACAGTCCTCAAGCAAGCCGCTTTCGGTAATCAACAATTCCAGTAAAGCTGGAGATGAGTCGGGAGGTGTTGGGTTGCACCAGAGGTTAATCCAACTACCAGGTGGGGCATGGAAGCAGGCTGTGATTAGAAGTTCAAAAAGGATACATTCAAGTTTTAGAGCGTCGCAATAAATGCTCTGGTTGCCCAGGTTATGGACTTTTCGCATAATCTGGCGCTGGTGATATAGGGGTTCAACACAACGAAGCGATCGCTTCAACAAATGGCTTAGAGGCACTGGACGTAGATTTACTTGTAGTTGCCACTGTTCCTTCTTCAGTACTGGTGTCAGTAGGGTAAGCGTCTGTTCCAACTGATGCAGTAGAGGCTGGCGGCTGATTGATCGCAGTGGTTGACCACTATCTAGGGTAGGTGTGGCATTTATTTCACCGAAATCTCCCAAAGTGTCTTGATTAAAATCTTGCGTATTCGGTAGTGATGTCCCTGGTTCCACCAATAGGGTTCTAACACTTTGTACGACTGAGTGATAAAGCGCTTCTAAGCAACGATGTTTATACCAATTGAGGATTTGCAGGTTTCCGCTATCTTGAGCATGGAGGCTGAGGCGGTGTCGGTAGTGGCGCAACCAGGTAAACTGAGTCGTCAGAGTTTCGAGAGGCAGCAGCAGATGCCAGGGCCACTGACGTTTCTCGTGATCGGCAAGGAGCAAAATTCCTGTAGTTGGTTTTACTCCTGTATGGAGCGCGATCGCTAGTACCTGACCAATACCAGGACTACTCAACCACTTACGAGTAGAAGCATCCAAGGCAGTGAGTGGACGGCAGAGGAAGCTATTAGTTGCTAAGACTTCTTGAATCAAGCTGTTGCTGGCAACCGGGATAGCTAAATCGGGTGGGAAGGAAAAGCGTGGCTCAGCAACAACAGCAGCAACACTTGCTGAAGTACTTTCAGGTGTCCAAGAGAGTAGCACTGCCAGAGGACATTCCATCAGTGTCGCCAAATACTGTACCCAAGTGTGGTCAAAGAGGGGTAGGTCTAGGGGCGCTTCTTGGAGAGTAGAAAGTCCAGCTTGTAGGGTTTGGTGAGCAAGCAGCGACAATCTGGCGTTTTCCTGTAGCTGATCTACTGTGAACAGTAAACTCATTTGTTGCACAGCAATGCTTAACAATTCCCGTTGGGTGTGGTTCCAGGTACGGGGGGCACTATGACCGAGGAGAAGTAGAAGTAAACCTTCTGTTTGTCCTTCTTGGTTAGAGTTGTCTATTTTTAAGGGTTGGGAACTCAGGTTTAATTGCCCAAGAGATATCAACAAGGCTGAGCGTACACCTAATTGGATTAAGACTTTACGCCAGGGAGTTAGCCGCCACTCTAAATCTAGGTCTTCAAGTGCGATCGCGTCACTACCTTTGAAAAGCTGACGATCTTCTGCTGAGAGAGGTGCGAGGGAAGTAGTAAGGGAACGGCGGTTCGGGGGTTGTGTTCCGAAAACGAGGGTAAACTCGCCCAAGGCGTTTTCTTGTAGCACTAAAAAACGTTCGGCATCAAGGCGATCGCCAAGTAAATCAGCACACTCTTTGAGTGCTGTTGGGGTATCGTGGCTACGAGCGATCGCTTGAGCAATCTCTGCTGTAAAGTGAGTATCCTTTTGAGCTTGCTCAAGTGTGGCTTCGAGTTCCTCATTTCCTTGTACTAGTGCGATTAACTGAGCCGTAGCACGAACATAGCTTGTTTCCCCCTGCTCCCAGATGCGGGGTTCACTATCTTCCACGGCGAGAAAGCCTAGTAATTCTCCATTCACTTGAATCGGTGCCGCTAGCAGGGAGCGAGTTCGCAGCCGTGCCAATAAACGTTCTATACTTTCAGGTTTTAGCAGGCTTCTCCCTGCGCCAATAGCAACCATTTGACCCGCAGCCAGCGCTTGATAGAAGTCGTTCGCTTCGGCTACCTTTAAACCTGCCGTTGTTGTTCTGGATTCTGCCAAACGAGCGAGTGACTGCCGATTACCCATCCGGTGCCAGAAGTACCGCCGTTCTGGAGAATACCAGTAAAGATTGGTGCGTGTCGGTGCAACAAATTCCTGGGTCATCCTCACTACTGCCTCTAGGCGCAGTGTTAGTGAGGGAAGTTCCAGGAGTTCGTCGAGTACCTGGAAGAGGTGTTGGTCAGGACGCTTAGTGGCGGTACGCTGCCAATCGGCTTCGATCTGGTATAGAGCAGCAGCTAATCCTCCCAGTACAAGCGATAGCTGGGCTTTTTCAGCAGGACGAGGCGAGAAACCCCACTGATCAGAACCCAACAACACTACACCAAAACAGCGGTCTTTGTAGCGCAATGGGAAGACTATTGTGCCTTGAATCCCAAATTCTTGAGCTGCCCGCCGCCAGTCTCCAGCACGGAGTTCTTGCTGCAAATCTGGAACCCCTACAGGTCGTTGCTCAATGACTACCTGCTCTAATAAGTCACCGGAACTGAGGTTAAACCGTTGCTTGAGAAACGTTATGTCACCTGTTGGGGTGATGCCCCCTTTACCAACTAATCGATGATCCAAGCGGTCATAAAGACCAATCCAAATCAAGCGGTAGTCGAACTCGTTGGCGAGGTAATCGAGGGTGGTTTCAATGAGAACTTCAGCATTCTCCTCTTCCCTTAATGTTTGAAGGATTCGTCCGAGGGCAACGAGTTGATTTTCGTTGTCCGGTTGTAGGTGTTGCTGCCCCATGATTATCAAAACCCTTCACGCGGGAGAATTATGAGTTATGAGTGGGATAGCAAGTCTGTTTAAACGCTGCTCCCTACTTATACTCATAACTTTGTTTACATGGATATTTATCAAGCTGGTATTCGTCCGATTTTATTTTCTGCCCTAAAAGCTGATCCAGAGTGGTTGCATCAACGGACTTTACAGGCGTTAGGTTGGCTAGAACGCACGAGTGAGCGTCCTCTAACTCAGTGGGTTCAAGCTCAGTTACAGCATAATTATTCCCTTCGTTCTCCAGAAATGGAGCAAACGCTTTGGGGGCTAAAATTTCCCAATCCTCTCGGCTTAGCGGCTGGATTTGATAAGGATGGGGTAGCGGCTGGGGTTTGGGGCGCTTTCGGCTTTGGCTTTGCGGAACTCGGTACAGTAACGTTTCAGGCGCAGCTAGGAAATCCCCGTCCCCGTCTCTTTCGCTTGAGTGCCGACAACGCGGCATTGAACCGGATGGGATTTAATAATCAAGGTGCTGAGGCTCTGGCAACCCGGTTAGGGCAACGCTTAGGGTATCCGCGATCAGTGCCGCTTGGCATCAATCTTGGTAAATCTAAAGTAACACCACTCGAAGACGCGGCGGCTGACTATCTGGGAAGTTTTCGCTTGTTGAAGGATTTAGGCGATTACTTTGTGGTTAATGTGAGTTCTCCGAATACACCGGGATTGCGATCGCTTCAGGATGCTACTCAACTAAGTCAGATTGTCGATGCTCTGCAACAGGAAAATCAAGGACTCAAGCCAATTCTGGTAAAGATTGCCCCAGATTTAGAAGAGGATGCGATCGCGGATGTCCTTAATCTCGCTAAAAACTACCAACTCTCAGGAATTATTGCGACTAACACAACAATCCGCCGCGATATGCTCAAAACTCAGCGAATCGAGGCAACAGGTAAATCCGTAACGGAAGAAGCTGGCGGCATTAGTGGCGCACCACTACGTCAACGTTCTACACAAGTGATTCGCTTCATCCACCAACAAACTCAAGGTCAACTACCGATTATCGGGGTAGGAGGTATCTTCACCGCTGAGGATGCCTGGGAGAAGATTACGTCCGGGGCAAGTCTGATTCAGGTTTACACGGGTTGGATTTACGAGGGGCCGTGGATGGTAAGGCGAATCTTAGAAGGGTTACTGCATAAGCTGGAAGAGAAGGGATTGACTAAAATTTCTGAAGCCGTAGGTTGGAAAGATTAACAAAAACGTATTCATTTAAAATCTAGAAGCTGAAGCGTACATAAAAACCAAGCATTTTAGCCCTTATCCTTGCTGAGCTTGTAAAGGAACCACTTGCCCTCTTTATCTATTACTAACCCTTTAATATCTGGGTGCCAGTCAATTTGAGTGAGAATATAGTTTGCCTGGAATCGGTGAGCGACATCTACTAATTCTGAACTACTACGTTGACGATATAGTAAATTTGAGTTACTTACAGAAGCCTTCACTGAACCTAAGATAGCTTGCAAACGGTTTGTCCACTCTTGAATTCCCTGCACTGTATAGGGAAAGCTCCTAAAGTCAAAGACAACGGCTCTTTCAGAATAAAACCTAAACTGATCGCTTGATGGCGGAACTAAGATCAGGGCATCTTTACTACTTAACTGTTTGAATCGTAAAGCTAATGTTGTCACCTCATCTGTTGAAATCTGGTAGGTAGCTAATCTTTTGTTAAATACATTTGAGAGCTTTTCTGGCAGAACATTCAACAATCCTAAAGACAAGATTAGGCAAGAGCAGAAAGCCAGTGTATAGATGATTACCTTGCTTTTAGGAGCAGCTTGGGAAATCTTTTCTACAAAAAAAGGAAAAGCCAGAATCAAAAAGAGAAGAAACTGTTCGTTTACATCATCAGCTATAGCTACCCCTGACTCTGAAACTGAGTGATTTATCAATAATAATGGTAAGACTACTACTGTAGCCAAAGTTACAAATCGAGAGCGCAATATCTGTAAATGATGAGTAGCTTTGAAAGCGCATAAACTGCCAGCTAAGACAAATAAAACTATACCCCCATCTTTGGTAAGAGGTGTGATTAGTAATAGTAAACTTAAAGCAATATTTCCACGTCTGTAGTGTTCATCTACAAGAACACTAATAGCAATGAGAACCATCAATTGAGCAAAGGGAGTTGTTCTCGCTATCTGTAATTTTGCAATGAATGCCAAAGGATATAGTTCTACAAAAATGTAACCCAGCAAGAGTGCAAAAGCTGATGTAGCAATTACAAGAGAAAGCTTATTTTTATCTTTTGGGTGTAACGAATCTGCACTCTGGATACACAGTAATCCGCCAACCATGAACAGAATGAAATTTAGCCAAGACCTCAAACCAAATGTAGAGAAAATAATGTGATGAGGATGGCGGATTTTTCCATAAATGTAGACAAACTCAGCATTAGTAATTGTTCCAGTACTAGAATCACCAGTAAGCATCATTGGCACGTAGACTAGACTTGCCAGGATTCCTAAAAGGAGAAACGGTAACACCAGAATCGATAAATTGTTCTTTTTTTTAGCATCAAGAATCAGCAAGGAAGCCATCAGTCCCCCTGGCAGAACACCTACCAAAAACTGAAGCAGACAAGCAAACCCGAAAAACAAATATCCGAAAATCCATCTTTGACAAAGGCAAAAGTAAATCCCCCAAATCGAAAAACCCATTGCAAAAATAGCAGGGATAGGTTCGGGTCTAAAAAGATCGACGAAGCCGATTGTTCCATTAGCAGCACATAAACCCAAGAAAGCCAGTACAGCAGATGCTAACTTGGACTGACCAAAACGTTTACCAAGAGTATATAAACCGAGAACAAAAGAAGAAAAAGCTAAACTATAATATAAGAAATAACTGGTAGGCGTATTTAAACCTAATTTTGTGCTGAAATATATTAGGTGATTATAGTAGTACCTAGGATTAAACTTAATCATCTCTTGAACATAAAAGTCATTTTTATACAATTCAGGATTCAAGAGAGAGAGGATAGGAGGAAATTCAACATAATTATTTTCTGAGGGAAACTGATAGCCATAGGTAAGTAGAGAAGCAACTATTACAAAGATGTAGATAGCAGAGATTAACTGCCAACTTTGTTTTGAATGATTATGCATTTAATTTAACGAAGGATTGGGATAGGGAGGCGGATTTTAGAGGAGTTGCTTCATCCGTTAGAACACAGGAGTTGGCTGAGTTTCTAAAGTTTTACATTTATAGTAGTTCTCCGTTAAATGAGGTACAGCTAAAAGCTGTGAAACAACATTTGAGTCAGAACAAAAGCTGATGCCTGATAGCTGACAGCTTTCTGCTATAAAAGCTTCAAGATGAGTTTAGCTGCCAGCAGACCGATTAACCTGACAAAATCCAGAAATCAACAGCAGCACAATCACTACACAAACTGCACTAATTACTTGACCAAGACGTTCCTCCACACCTGCCTCTAGTGTTACCCTTACCTGATGTTGACCACGAGGTACCTTGAGGCGCACTAATCCTTCTGGCTGGGAAGGTGTGAGTGGTAGCTGATTGGTTCCATCAATTCTCGCTGTCCAACCAGGATAGTAAAACTGCTTAAGCGTTAGTTCTACATCTGTTGTGGCATTAGTTTGTAAAAGAATCTTTCTTGGCAGCCATTGCTGAATGGATAAGCTACCCTGTCCGGTAGTCACTTCTGCCTTTGGAGAATCTTGCCAAACTTGACTAACAACATACTGATCAAATACCTCTTTGGACACCCATGCTGGTCGATATTCTGGGGCATCTACCCTCAGCAAAAACTCTTGTTCAACTTGAAAATTCGGTATACCAATATTTATATAAGTAATAATAAAGCCGCTGAATAACGTCGTGATGAGTAGTAATCCGCCAAGTGTTGATGTTTTTTTAGAAAAGCTTCTCCCTATCTGATTAACTGAATAAATTGCTGTTGCGATTAAAGCTGTTGTGGCAACAGTTAACACAACATGAAAACGCCAAGGAAATTGTACTTTTTGCAGTAGCGGTAATAGTTTCCAGACTGGAGTACTCAAGGGGATTGTCATAAAACTGGAAGCGATCGCAACTATCAGCCAGTAAGTACTCTCGCGCCTAACTGCTTTTTTTATACTTTTACGAGCAATTTGGAAAGCGCAATAAAAAACTCCTACCATAAGAACAACTAGAATACTTAAATAAACTCTAAATACAACAAAGTTTTTACTTCTATCAAGTAGTCGATTAAACTCTAAGAGAAAATTGTTTTCATAATAAAAGAAGGGGCGCGTAGCCATTTCCTTAAGAGATGCATACTCCTGCATCGTCATTGCTGGTAATAGATAGATTGCTGCTAACCCAATTCCTAGCAAGACGGCAATAATCATTTTTGTAAATACATTGAGCCGCTGCCGTCTCGGTGTCATAAAGACTATATAGAAAATTGGGAAAGCCGAAAACATTAGTGTAGTCGGCAGATGTGTCATCACTAGGAGAGCATAACTAACAGCAAATCCCGGCACTGCCAATCGACTACCCTTAATTATCTTTCTGCTGAAATACAAAATTAAAGGCATCCAGACAAATGTCCAATACTCAGTGAAGGCAAAACGATAATAAATATCGATCGCCCAATGGTATGGCAATGTCATATAGATAACAGCGCTAATTAAGGCAGTTTTGTGGTTAGTCAGATCTTTTAGCCATAGATAAGCTGTAAAGCCAGAAGCAATCAGAGCTAACGCAACTGAAAAAACTAGCTGTGACCAAATCGGAACTTCACCAAACTTAAAGAAATAAAATAAACTTGTAAAGTAATAGGGAATCGGAGCATAGTAAAAAAAAGTTGGGCTACCTAAGCCAGAATTCATTCCGAGTAACCAGCGAGGATAAAGCTCACTGTCCCAGAGCTGCTCTGAAAAATATTTGTACCAATTTAAATGAACTAAAATGTCATGTGCCCCAAAGATGCCATAAGCAATCGCTGGCAGGGTAAGGATTAAACCGATGCTAATGATTACGGCAAAGGCAATAATATTTATAGGTTTTGCTCTAGTTACTAACACTGCTATCAATCTCCTGAGTAGATTAATTTCCTGAAAATTAGTAGCTATGCACCTGTGAAGTTGAGATTTTCCTTGAGCCAATCCCTCTAGATATACCTTTAGCAGGAGATAAGATTGTTAATAGGTATTGAATTGATTGCCAGTTAATTAAAGAGGACTGGAAAAAGCCTGATACTTTCGCTTAGTAGGTAGCTTGATCAGGTACAAACAGGAAAGTTGTAATTTTAACGTATATGAGGAAATTTGCTGTTACCTCAGATCACACGTTCACAGAGGCGCAGTGGCTATTCGGCTTTTTTGTGGCAGCCCTTACCCTTTGGAGCATTGGTTTAGGTAACGTACCTTTACGAGACTGGGATGAAGGAACTCGTGCTTTAGTAGCCAGAGAAATTTACCGTACTGGAAACTGGCTGCATCCTACGCTTCAGGGGGAACCGTATCTTCTGAAACCACCTTTAATGGATTGGCTAATTGCCTTGAGTTACCGCTTTGGGGGCGTGAAAGAATTCACCACACGTCTGCCAGGTGCGTTCTTTAGCGCTTGCGGAGTTCCTCTGCTTTATCTTGTGGGGCGAGAAGTTTTTCTCCAACGTCTACCAGCCGTTTTTGCTGCTGGTGTTTACTTGACGCTTTTACCTGTTGTGCGTCATGGGCGTTTGGCGATGCTGGATGGCATGGCAGTTTCTTTTTTCCTGCTGTTGTTGCTGTGCTTACTCAAGTGTCGTCAGGAGCGACGTTGGGCGCTGGGTGCGGGCTTGTTTCTGGGACTCATCAGCTTTACCAAAGGGATATTGGTGGTGCCTTTAGGCGCGATCGCATTTGCATTTCTCTTGGCAGAACGACAACTGGTATTACTGAGTAGTCCTTATTTTTGGCTGGGTATCCTCTTGGGCAATCTGCCTGCCGTTGCTTGGTATGCCGCCCAGTGGCAGCATTATGGAGCCAGCTTTTTACAGGTTCATTTTCAGTCTCAAGGTTTACAGCGCGTCTCACAAGCTGTTGAGGGACACGGTGGCCCCCCTTGGTATTACTTAGTGGAGTTACTGAAATACACTTTTCCTTGGCTGTTGTTCTGGCCTGGAGGATTGTATCTCGCTTGGCAAAAACGCACTACCAGTTGGGGTTGTCTTGTTCTGATTGGCACGGTTGGCTATCTGGGAGTAGTTTCTGTAATGAATACAAAGCTTCCTTGGTACATCATGCCTGTCTACCCCTTCTTTTCACTGGCTGTTGCGGCTCAACTGGCTCAGTTGTGGCAAAATCGCGAATGCTATCCTCGAATTCTTGTTGGTATCCTGAGCTTTCTGGCTGTTGCGGGGGTGGGAGGCTGTGTTTACTTTGTTTTGGCAGATCCGCAACCTGTTTTGATCGTGATGAGCGTGGTTGTGATGCTGACTATGGGCTTTGCAGCTTGGCGCGTCAAGCAGAATAACCCGACATTTATCCCGATTTTATTTGTGGGAATGTACTTGGCGCTAGGGCTATTGATGACTTCTCAATCCTGGGTTTGGGAGTTAAATGAAACGTTTTCAGTGAAGCCAGTGGCAGCTTTGATTCAAGAACATACGAAAGCTGGGGCAGTTGTTTATATCTCTTTTGGTTATGGGCGTCCTAGTTTAGATTTTTATAGCGATCGCCGAGTGATTCCCATAGACACAGCTACTTTGCAACAGTTGTTGTCAACTCAACATTATCTGCTATTAGATCAGCCAACGTTGTCAGCGCTGCCGTTACCAAATCCTGTAGTACTTGGTACGGCTGAGGGCTTTACTCTGGTAACGCCATCTACACAGTAAGTGTTCGACTGCCTCACACAAAATAAAATTGCGTTTCTGATAGGGGCGGAGGTTAAAGATGAACATTGGACTATGGGCAAATCGTCTGTTTATAAAAGCAGGTGGTGTCTTATTGATGTTGATTGGTGGAACGCTGTTAGTTCAACTACCCTCTATGTATAAAACGGTTTAGGCTATATTGTGGTGTTCAGAGCCTTTGTCAACTTGATAGGAGGACATCAACGTGACTGATGAACAACATTCTCTGCTGAAAGCATCAGACATCAATTCAATGGATGCGTTTGAGTTTCATCATCCGCTCAACCCCAATTCAGAAATTTATTTACGCTTCTTGGGGCGTGCTGTCGGTCTTAAACGCATTGGTGTAACAATTGCTCGTGTACCATCAGGCAAGGAATCTTTCATCTTCCACGCTCACCAGAATGAAGAAGAATGGGTTTACATTTTGTCGGGTCGGGGTATTGCGGAAATTGGAGATGTGGAGTACGAGGTCGAGCCAGGAGACTTTATGGGCTTTGGGCTACCTCAACAACCCCATCATCTTCGTAATCCATTTGATGAAGACCTTGTATACCTGATCGGTGGAGAAGCAGGACGCTTAGATGTTGGCGTTTTTCCTCGGCTTGGTAAACGAGTGATTAAGGATGGTGAGTCAGCTTACATATTTGATGAGTCAGCGCTTCAACTTTTTTGGAGCAGCAAGCAATCAACTGAGGATTGATATCTGCTGAAGTGGTCGCGGCATAGCAACCCTGGTGAAGCGGATTTACCAAAGCCGCTTGTGAGATTTCAAACATCTCTGCAACCGCTAACCAGGAATGTTCGACTGCTACCCTAGATTGCAGAGATTGGAGTAAATGTGTAAGCCTCAAAATGAATGATGGGCACTCGCGTGGAGATTTAAGCAAACCTCTAAAAAAATTCCTCAGACCTAGCGCGATCGCAATCATTACCACAGCGACAGCCGAATGGATAGTAATCACCTATGCTCAAAGAAATTGGGTAGAAGTTTTCTATACATTACCGGACGCAAGACCCAAAGCAGAATTGTGATCGCAAAAATAATCGCTGTTGGGCTGTTGCTCTCCAACAAGGGAGTTAGATCAATTGGTAACGACACTTCAAGAGTGGTCATTCCCCTAAAAATCTTAATATGTAAGGGTTTTGAGAAATGGCTCAAGCGGGATTTGAACCTGCGACCTTGGGCTTATGAGTCCCCTGCTCTAACCACTGAGCTACTGAGCCAAGCTTTTTGACAACTTTATTAATTTAACACATTGATTTGAAAAATTGCTAGCTCTCAAGATAATAAAGTGGGGAGTCGCTCGACTCCCCACAACACACCTTTTACAGAGATCGAATCATCAACTACCGTCCTGGCAGATAAGCCATCGGGTTCACCGCTCCACGTCCATTGGGGTGTAGCTCAAAGTGAAGGTGAGGTCCCGTGCTGCGACCCGTGCTGCCCATTTCTGAGATTTGTTGACCCTGTGCAACCTCTTGACCACGACGAACCAAAATTCGGTTGTTGTGGGCATAAAGGGTCAGACTGCCATCGGGATGCTGGATTTCTACCAAGTTGCCGTAACCGCCAGAGTTCCAACCCGCAGAGACAATGACACCAGGGCCTGCCGCAAAAATAGGTGTACCCACAGAGGCAGCAATATCAATTCCCTTGTGCATCCGTCCCCAGCGCCGACCATACCCTGAGGTTAAGACCCCTTTTGCCGGCCAAATGAAGCCATTAAACTGGGTTGGGTCTTCTGGCAGATAGTTACCCGGTTCCGAGAGGGAAGGCAGTTCAGGCGAAACTGTTTCCCCTACCCGTGGTCGAAGCATCGGATTGTAGTCACCTGCTGGCGGTGGCGCTGTTGCCAACAGATCCCGACCAGAGGCTGAGTCAGCCACCTCTGGTGGAGGAACTTCGATTTGAATCGGTCCTTTGCTAGCGAGCCATTGTTGCTGTCTTTGAAGATTTGCCTCTGCGGTTTCGTTGTACCGCTCAGGATTAAACTCTGGATTAACCCGGACAGGTGTAGAGGCGGTGTTTGGGCTTGAAGCCGCTGGCACTGTGACAGTAGGCACTGGGATATCTCTCGGTGCGGCGGCTTGAGTACCTTCTCTTTGTTGCCGCAGTTCTTCCCGAAGCTTGAGAACATCAGCTCTGAGTTTCTCAACGTAGGGATTGGATTGAGAGTCAGCAGCTTGACTTGCCTGAGTGTTGACGACTACTGAAGTTTGGGCTTGTGCCTCTTCAGCGGTAGATTGCGCCAAAATTGTGCGGGGCGCGGATTGAGGTTGTGATAGCTGTTCGCTGGGTACTACAGGTGTAACCTGGTTGCGCCGTGCTGTAACAGCAAGAGTCGGTACGGTGACCCCTTGCTGCACTTGTCTAGGGGCAGAACTATCGGTTCTGGGGTTGATACCAGGGAGCAGTGTAACAGGCTGATTAGCAGAACCAGTTGGCTTAGTTTGTGGAATTCTTAGCTCTTGGTTGATGCGAATCAGGTTTGGGTTATTTAGCCGATTGGCTTGGATTAGTTCTGTGCGAGATATACCACTGCGTCGGGCGATTGAATCTAGGGTATCTCCGGGCTTAACCTGATAGACATTGGAGGTATTGGTTGCCACCAAGGTTTCCATAACCACTGGTTGTGGCGCTTGGGGTCTTGCCAGAATTTCTGGGGTTCTGAGCGGCTCAACAGCTAGGTTAGGGACAGGTGATGCTTTCGGTTCAATCACCGGAGTTGCCGCAATTTCTGGGGTCGGTACGGGTATGACCACAGGGGCATTGGTGCGGCTGCTAGCTTTCGTTGGTTCAATTACCGGAGTCGCCGCGATTTCTGGGGTCGGCACAGGGAGAACCAGAGGGGCATTGGTGCGGCTGCTAGCTTTCGTTGGTTCAATTACCGGAGTTGCCGCAATTTCTGGTGTTGGTACTGGGAGAACCAGAGGCGCGTTGATACGGCTGCTAGCTTTCGTCGGTTCAATCACCGGAGTTGCCGCGATTTCTGGTGTCGGCACCGGGATAACGATGGGAGCAGTGGAAGACTTAAGCGTCTTCAGTTCAATGCTTGGTGTAACTGCCATTTCTGGCGTTGGCACCGGGATAACGATGGGACTTGCTGCTGCCGTTGCCACAGGCTGTGGTGCGACAGCAACTGACTCCTTACGATTGAGAACCTCTTGTGGCAGAGTCACAGATGTCATGGGTTCAGCCGCTATGGCTGACTGTGATGCTTCTGCCGATTCCGATAACTTGGTAGACTCCTCAGACCTCAACTCCGCCAGACTGTCATTTAAGCGGTTCCCTCGCTCTTTCAAGTTGTTTAGAGCAACGTCTTGTCTTGCCTTTAACAAGTCATTGACATTGCCAGGAACCGTGACAGATTCACCCGCTTTTAGTTGATTCACCTCCGACACGGGCACAGATGCGTGCAACTGTGTCGGTTTCACACCATAAGACTTAGATAATGTTTCGGCAGTCTCGCCTGCTTTCACTTCATGAACGATACCGTTCACTGCCGGAATTTTGAGCTCCTGTCCGACTGGGAGAACTGCACTAGGTTTGATGGCATTGGAAGCCGCGATTGCCTCTGGCTGTACATCATAAGTTTGTGCCAGTCCCCATAGGGTTTGTCCTTCCTGCACCGCATGTTTAACCACTGGTGATGGGGTTGCCTTACCCTCATTTACCACTTTGGTTTCGGAGGGCGTTGTCATCGAGGTAGCGACGACTTCTGCCTTCTCTACTGGTGCAGCCGAAATACTCGTACTTGGCTCAACGGGACTGGTTGATAGATTGGGTTCTCCAGCAACTGGCTCAACTGCCATGGCTTCATCGCCTTGCTGAGGCAAGAGTAAGCCAGTCGCACTCATAGAAATTGCCAATCCGATCATGGCAGCAGATGTGCGAGTTCTACGGTTGGCATCGGTTGGAATTGCTCCACCAACCGTCTGCTTCCCTAAATAGAACTTTAATAATGCATCAAAGGAGTCTGCTGCACACGAAGGAACTTGTTTAACCTTCTGCGTAAATGTTCGTTTCAAAAACGACCTCCTGGTGTGTGACGAGCGCTTAACAGTTCCTGATTTTTTTACAGTCAATGAGGTAACTCACCTCAAGTTGTGATTTAAATCACAGACAACAAGCATACTTAGGCAAGAGTACCCTGCTTTTTTGATTTAGACAAGTTGCTTTTTGAAATAAATCAAGTTGACATGAACCAATAAAATTCTGTACTTGACCGCAACCGCTCGATTCACCCTTAAAGAAGCAATCTATAAGCACCTCAGGAAAAAGATATTTTGACAAGAGACACCGTAGATATTTGCACGGCTGTTGCCAAGGCTTACTGCATAGAACATACTGACTGAGCAGGCTTTTCTCCGGAAGACAACTAGAGATCAAAACAAAACTCAAACGCTTTGCCAAATCGTAATCCATCAAAAACATCCTGCAACCGATTAGTTTAGCAATAGAAGTGAACACAGACGGAACTTTACGCTACTCCCATGCCAGACAACAACCGTAGAAGCTTACCAATATAACCCCCGTAGTGCCCACTAGTCCGAATCTCAAAAAACTATTGAAATCCTGATTTTCCTTGTGGGGAGCCTATTTCGCCCAATTTTCTCTTGCCGAGTTGGGATGATAAAAATCTATCAATCAGCTCCAAGCAACCTCTCGACTTTTTCATAGAAATTTCTTATAACTACCTGATAATTTTCGTATTGTACATAGCCGAATTAGGTGTCATAAAATTCTGCACATAGAGGTAAATGCACCAAAGCGGTAAAGCAAAATGTTGAAAGTTAATTAGTTGCAATAAACTACGCCGAGAGTAAATACACTTAGTATGTATAAGTAGATACAGTATTAAGTCATGTAGGTGAGGAATCCTGTTGGATGAACTGGGTTGAATCAACAGCAGGTAAAGCAACATCAAACGTTACGGAACAACACTTGAAAGTGATAATCGAGACTCCATCAAATGAATGAGGAGAAAGTGATCACTGAGGAATTAATCCAGGAAACCGTTATAGTATTTGCCTCCTCACATTCTTGAACCCAGATTATTCCAAATAGCCAAGCTGACGCCGTGCTTCAAATAAGCCAGCCGCAACACTTACAGACAGATTTAGACTGCGAACCCCTGGCTGAGACATGGGGATGTAAACACTAGCATCACAAGCTTCTATGACATTCGGTGCTAAACCCGTGGTTTCACTGCCAAATAATAACCAGTCATTTGTTTGGAACTGGAACTTAACATAACTAGATGCTCCCGCAGTGCTGAAAGCAATCCAGCGTCCGCCCTGCTGCTGGTGAACTGCTTTAAACGTATCCAGTGAGTCATGGGAGTGAAGGTTAACAAAGGGCCAATAATCCAACCCCGCTCGCTTTAGGTAGCGATCGCTAATTTCAAAGCCCAGCGGTTCCACCAAATGCAATTCAGTACCCGTTGCCGCGCAGGTTCGGGCAATATTCCCGGTATTTGGCGGAATTTGTGGATGAACTAGGACAACCCTCAACATGACAGACTTAAGATAGTTAATACTCAGTTGCATTCTGTTGTACCAGAGCAATGGCAGCAGAGCCAAGGGAAACGAGAAGGGGCAAGAAGTAAATCGCTCCTTTCCCCTTTAAGCCTTCCCCTCTTCCCTGAGCTTCCACTCCGCCGATGTGAATATCTACCTAAATACAGAGGTGATATATAGATTTTATTAATATGAGGGTGTCAGGAAAAATTGATTAGATATTTTGATTTGTGAACTTACGGTGCTGTGCCAAAAACTAAGCCGCTAACTGTTGGCACAACTTATCTTCTAATTCCCGTTCTTGCTCTGCCATAGCTTGTATCGCTTGTACGATCACACTCCGACCGCTAAGGTCTTCCTCGTAGAGTTTTAGCCACTGCTGAGCCGTGTTACCTTGCCGAAGAATTTTTTTGACAGGAGAGAGGAAGCAACTGAAGCCGTGTTTCTTGGCAGCCGCCCAAGCCTCCGGATAAATTTCCTCAATCCAATCCCGCGCCAAGATTTTCCGTCCATCTTGCCAATGACGTAGTTCAGCATCTAGGCTCAGTTGAGCAACAGCAGACTCATTAGCATCGGTGAGAGCAACTAAGTCAGCCGCACGTTGGGAGGCAGGTAAGGTGCTAGACTCCAAGGGATCAAGGCTTGGATCATCAAGCAGTTGAGTAAGACGGGCTTCTAGCAGCGCCATAATCGACAACAGCGCGATCGGGTCTACGACTAAATCACAAATTCTCAATTCCACTCGATTGAGGTCGTAAGGTCGGTGATTGCCATTTGGTCGAACTGATGACCAGAGGTGGCGGACATTTCGCATAGTCCCAGCAGCAAGTTGCTCCTCAGTCCACTTGATAAAGTGCGTGTGGCTTTCAAACAAGGGAACATTGGTTGGTGTTTTGGGAAAGAGTCCCCAACGGGTGGAGTGATAGCCTGTCGGCTGTCCATCTAGAAATGGGGAAGACGCACTTAGGGCAAGGTAGAGAGGTGCTTCTACTCTGACCAAACGGCAAGCCCGCATCAACATTTCTGGGTCACTAATTCCAACATTGATGTGGACGCTAGCGGTGACAACTTTGGTGCCGTAGGTTTGCTCGATGTAAGTGTGGTAAGGATTGTTGGGGTCAGAACGTTGGAAGCGATCGCTTCCACCTAATGACAACGTGCTACCAGGAATCAGGGTATAGTCTCCTAGGCGTTTTAAATACTCTCGTAGTTGCTGCCGAGGGCGTACTAAGGCACACAATAAGCGGTCATAGCCATACAAGGGAGCGGTCGTATATTCCACATTACGGCTATCAGGTTCGCGCACAAAGCCATTTAGGGACGCAACAATCTGATCGGAGAGACCGACAACATCCCCTTGAGGGGTGCCAGTGTACATTTCAATTTCAAAACCTTTGGATAGCAGCACGGTGTCTCCTAGATCTGGGTAGAGCGACCTTCTCGATACTTAATGTATCAAGGAAGACGAATTAATTCTTCTTTCAATAGTTTGGCACTAAAGATAGTACTGGCGATAGACTTCACTGGCAGCGCGGTGCAGTATAGAGTGCCGATAGACCAAGCCATCAAGGTCGTCTGCATAGCCGCCACCAATTACAGCCGCTACAGGATAGCCTGCGGCGACACAAGTACTCAATACCTGCATCTCACGGCAGTAAATGCCTGTATCTGTGAGGGCTAGCTTACCTAAGCGATCGCCAACGTGAGGGTCAACGCCAGCATCGTAGAATACTAAATCAGGCTGGAAGTCAGAGAGTAAATCAGGGAGATACTTTGCCAGGGTTTGTAGGTATGCCTCATCATCCATTCCCATTGGTAGGGGAACATCTAAGTCACTTTTTTGTTTAGTACTAGGAAAGTTAACTTCACAGTGCATGGAGAAAGTAAAAACACTATTGTCATCTTGGAAGATAAAAGCCGTACCGTCTCCTTGATGAACATCGAGGTCAAGAATCAAGATTTTTTGAGCAAGCCCTAGGTGTTGGAGGACACGCGATGCGATCGCTAAATCATTAAAGATACAAAAACCCGACCCATAACTAGGAAAAGCATGATGGGTACCACCTGCTGTATTGCAGGCTAAGCCGTGTTTCAGCGCGAGTTGGGCAGTGAGGACAGTACCACCTACAGCAGTACAGGTGCGATTGACAAGAGCTGGACTCCAGGGTAAACCGATGCGTCGTTGGGCTTTGGAGTCCAGGGTGCCTTCACAGTAGGCTTGGATATAGTCTGGGGTGTGAACCAGCTCAATCCAGTCTTGAGGGGGAGGATTAGGCGTATGGAATTGCTCTGGAGTAGCAACGCGATCGCTTAGAAGCATTTCGTAAAGTTTCCCAAATTTCGGCATAGGAAAGCGATGCCCCTCTGGGAGAGGTGCAACATAATCGGGATGGTAAATGATTGGCAAGTCCATATCTGAAATTGTGAACTAGCCCAGACGCACTAGATACAAGCTGTCAGCAATCAGCCGTCAGCTTTTTAAAGTTGCCCTACTATAGCCATCAGCCGTCAGCTTTGGGCGGTCAGCTTTGGGTCAAATCGGCTCTAGTTAAGGAACACAAGCTCCTCTTACTGTCCTAACATTCGTGGCTACTGCTATAACAACCAACAACCAACAACTAACAACTAACCACTTCTTCTTTAGCCGCAAGCGTCGCTGGGTCAACAGCTTGCAATTCTCCGTGGTTCAGCATCCAGCAACGGTCAGCAATTTTTAAGAGATCACCAGCATCGTGGGTGACGACAAAGAGTGTCCAGTGAGTTTTGAGCTTCGCCAGCAGATTAACTAGCTGCCGTCGCATTGACCAATCTAAGCCAGCTGTGGGTTCATCCAACATCAGCATATTCGGTTGCCGAATCAATTGGACTGCCAGAGCAAGGCGGCGTTGTTGACCACCACTTAAAGCATGAGGGGCAGTGGATAGTGAGATATCGGCGAGTCCAACTTCGCTCAAGGCTTCATGAACCTTCTCGGAACCCAACTCCGGATGACCCATCCGCAATTCTTCCAAAATCGTGCTGCCACAGAAATGTCGCTCTGGGAATTGAAATACCAATCCTCCTAACTGTTGCAGGTGTTCCGGTGTCAGTTCCTGATCTCGCCAATAGACAGCACCTTTAGTTTGCTCCGCTAATCCTGCCAAAATTTCTAATAATGTGCTTTTGCCTGAGCCGCTAGGACCAATCACCAGTCCTAGTTGTTGCGGTGCGAGTTCTAGATTGAGAGATTTTAAAATTGCGATCGGGGTAGCAGGAGGGTGGTAAGTTAGGTCTTTGAGATACAGCATCAAGATTGGTACGAGAAAGGATTTTTTGGAATCAAAGCAGATTTAGCGTAGCGGCACGTCGTGCGTTGCCTTTGCTTGTTCAGGCTCACAGAGAGTTCTTACGGCTGAGAGCTTGTGCCGCAAACCTTCAGGAGAGTGATTACGAAACGCGCTAAAGGGCGACAACTGCAAGTTGAGAATGCGGTAGACCATCGCTAGAATTATTGATGTCAAGGTTGCTTAACACGCTTGTCAGACCAAGGTCAATTTCACTCAATGGCTGCCAACATAGCTTGCTTGTTTAGTTCTTCTCAATTTTGACAAACTTAACGTGAATTCTTCAAACCTCTTGTCAATTGGAACCTCGAATCAACCACAACGTCACCCTTTCAATTAAGCATCATTTTTAGTGAGGATAACGATGACGACATGGTTTCCCAACCCAAAAAGGACAATCAAAACCCTTGCTGGTGCAGCGGTTGTGGTACTCGGTTTGTGGGTCACACCCACATTTGCCGGAGACCCCTTTCGCCCCAATGATGGTCGTAATATCGGCGATAACACAGAAGCCGCTTTTAACGCCATCTTCAAGGACGGAAACTACTCAGAAGCCCAGCGTTACCTGAGTCAAGCGGAATCCACTGAATCGAATGAACCGCTGGCTTATGCCATGCTTGCCTCTCTGGCTTATACCAGTCAAGATTGGGAAACCTTGAATCGCTACGCGACCAAAACGCTACAAACTGGCGAGAAATTGATTGGCACTGACCCCCTACGCGGGAACCTTTACACAGCAGCAGGTCATTTTTTAGAAGGGGCTTACAATTTCCACAAGGATGGTCCTGTGGGAGCGTTGGGCAAGTTGCAGAAAGTCTTTCAGTATCTGGATGAAGCAAAAAAAATTGACCCTAATGACCCAGAGCTAAACTTGCTTACAGGCTACATGGATTTGATGCTAGCTGTGAATTTACCATTTTCTGACCCGGCTGAGGCAATTGAGCGGTTAGAAAATCATGGTTCTCCTTCGTACTTGGCTTATCGTGGGATTGCGATCGGCTATCGGGATTTGAAACAGTATCCCAAGGCAATGGAATATGTAGATCGTGCGATCGCGTTGACACCAGACAACCCAGAATTGTCGTACCTGAAGGCGCAAATTTTGGTAAAGCAGGGTAAGAAACCAGAAGCTATAGAATTTTTCAAAAAAGCACTGGAAAAACAAGCTCAATTACCAAGGCGTTACACAGCACAAATTACCTACGAGCAGTGTGTTGCCGAAACTAGCATCAACAATACCAATCGCAATTGCGACGCAGAGCGGGATGCAATTCGAGATGGCACTAAATAAATAGCTGCTGCCGACATTGATATTGCCTTAAATTTTGGATAGGGGTGCATAGCTAGCTGTGTGCCCCTACCAAGGTTTGCATTTAGTTTAGCCACATAAAGAATTGGTATTACTCCTTACCTGCTGAATTTAGGATACAAACTGTTACTAATTACAGGTTCTAGTTTAACTCGGTAAGTGCCTCAGGTATAATCTCCAAAGTTGCCAATATTGTTAAGCACTTACCCTAAAAATGGCTCGATTAAAAATTGTTAATAACTTTGATAGTAGTTTTGTCCTCGATCCAGAAGCTAGAGATAACGTGTTCAGTTCGTTGAGTAATGAAACCTTTTTGACTCAAATTGCTGAGCAAGCCCAATGCGAAAAGGTTGAATTTACCGAATTGTTGTTTCAGCCAGTTCCCTACACCACAACGACACCAAAGGGAATGCCTGCTGAATTTGAGCAGTATCACGAATCTGATGATTACGTCATCATTAATGTGCCTCCTAACTTCATGTTTAAAGCAAAAATATTTCAACCGAGTCGCCTCTGTGCAATTTATAAAAAAGTTAAATAAAGTTTGTTTTAATTACCAATGAACTCTGAAACACAATTTCCTTCTCTCAACGAACTTGGCCTTATTTCCTATCTTGATGACACTGGCAATTTACCTGAAGAGTTACAAGGGAAAATTGGGATATACGCTATTTTTGACCAGGATAAGACGCTACAACTGGTAAATTATTCTCGTGACATTTATCTAAGTCTCAAACAACACCTAGTACGTCAACCAAAATCCTGCTACTGGTTAAAAGCACAAACGATTGATAAACCTAACCGTACTCAACTAGAAATGATTCGAGAGGCGTGGATTACAGAAAATGGAGTAATGCCACCAGGGAATAGCTCAGATGAAGCGGCGTGGAATCAGCCTATTAATGCCAAGCTAGCAATGACTGATGAAGAGCAGGTAGGCTATGAAAAAAGTGATGAATTGATGCAGATTAAACTATTAAAACAAGTTGCACGACGAGTTGAAGCCCAAATCTTAGAAGTACTGAAATCTCGTGGCGTGCAAACCGAAATTCGCTTCAATCCAAAGCTTAAGGAGAATGGATTGCTTGACTTAAAGTAGAAGCCTATTTCCTTTAGGAGATTTGAGAGCCTTCCAACACCAGTAAAATTCAGGCAATAACTGGGTGTTCAGTAACACCCTTTTTATTATAGAAAAAGCGATTCTTTTATCTCTTATGACACCAACACCATTAAATATACTAAATAATCGCTATCGGGTACTCCAGACACTGGGGGCTGGTGGGTTTGGCAACACCTTTCTTGCCGAAGATACTCATATGCCTTCGGGACGGCGGTGTGTGATTAAGCAGCTTAAGCCAGTGACGCATGACCCCAAAACTTACGAGGTAGTAAAAGAGCGATTTCAACGGGAAGCGGCAGTTTTGGAGGAACTCGGAGAAGGGCATCCTCAGATTCCTCGGTTATTTGCGTATTTCTCAGAAGCGGGTCAGTTTTACCTAGTCCAGGAATGGATCGAAGGTGACACCCTTACGAAGAAGGTAGAACAGACAGGAAGGCTGAATGAGAATGAGGTGAAGGCGATATTAGCGAGTCTATTGCCAGTGCTGGATTTTGTCCACAACCGTCGCATGGTTCACCGCGATATCAAGCCGGATAACATTATTATTCGCAAACGTGACGGATTGCCAGTGCTGATTGATTTTGGCGCAGTCAAAGAAGCGATGAATACAGTAGTGAATAATCCGGCTAACTCGGCTGAATCCATGGTGATTGGAACACCTGGATTTATGTCGAGTGAGCAAGCCGCAGGACGCCCAACTTATGCGAGTGATTTATATAGTTTAGGGCTGACAGCGGTTTTTTTGCTCACGGGGAAACTGCCTCAAGAGTTGCAGACGGACGATCGCACAGGTGAGTTGTTGTGGCGTCAGTATGCTCCAAATGTTCATTCTAATCTGGCAACGGTAATTGATCGGGCGATTCGATTCACACCACGCGATCGCTTTTCCACAGCAAGAGAAATGCTCAATGCCTTACAGTCTGACGGTGCAGCGTCAGAGATGGCAACAGTAGCCGTTGCACCAGGAGGTTTACCCCAAGCGCCACGTTCAACCCCACCAATCGCAAATCCTGCCCCTCAACAAACGCTGCCTGTAGGGACAAGTCCGGTCATACAACAAAACAGTGGGCAAAAGCGTGTAATTTTTGGTGCTGCCATTGCTGGGGCAGTGCTAGCGGGTGCGATCGCATTAGCTGTAGGATTAACGCGATCGCCAAATAATTCCAGTCCAGTCTCATCATCCTCTGATCCAACAAGCGAACAACCCACCGCACAGCAACCTCCATCCCCAACACCGCCCCCGCCACCTGCAAACACACCCTCACCAATTCCGCCTGAATCCTCCTCCGAACCATCAGCGCAAGCACCCTCCTCAACACAGACACCGACTGCATCCTTCCCGACACAAGTTATTCCTGTTCCTCCACCTGAAACAGAGAACAACAACTCAAATTCAACTCCACCCAAGAACGTTCCTGGTTTTGCTCCAGGCACGCAATCAAGGGCTGTGATAGAAGAGTTAGGCAGTCCAACGAAGAACTCGAAAGGTGTGTGGCCGAATACCCGTGCCGTACTTTATGAGGAGTATGTGCCTGGTCAAGTCAGCTTGGGATATTTGTTTGACCGTGATTCCAGGCGTCTTCGCCAAACAGAGGCATCTTTTTCTCCAGAGGTTCAGCTTCAGACAATATCAGGAACGCTGAATCAGATGCTCAGTGGTAACGTGGCAGGGGACATTGAGCAAGGACTCGAATCTGTTTATGAACGCCAATCCAATCGCTATCGGTTTGAGACGGGTGGAACCAATCGCTTAAAAGGTGTAATTGAACGTAATAAAAGCGATCGCATCTACGTTGCTGTTTGGGAAGCGGATTTGCACTAGACCTGTCCGGAAATTAAAATCTAGCCTAGGAACCACAAGGGTTTCAGGTTAATTTTCGGACAAGCCTACTAAGAGCAACACTGACCAATGAATCATTACAGACGCAAAAAACTATTTGCGTTATCTTAAAAGAAGAATGTCTAAGAACAGAGGGAAACCTCCGTCCTTCTGGCAACGATTAATTTAAAGTGTGAGGATTGCATAACAGTTCCTGTGAAAGAAGCATACGAAAGAAGCCCAGCCGTCACCCGCTGGGCTTTCTTATTAGGAGGAAAAACACAGGAATTGTATCAAGATGAATCAACTGGCGAAAGAACGCCGCTAGATTGAGCGCTTTGTTTCCATTTATTTCCTAAAAATAGGGGTGCGTGAAGAAATAAGTCATTTTCCTACTCTCAAAAATTTTGCAAGGCTAGACTGAAATTAAGAGTAAGAGGAAATACTCATGGTACTAGCAATTCAGGTACAATCTTCCCAAGTCACCAAAGAGGAATCTCTGGTTCTCTGGTTTGAAGAAGTAGGAATTTCCGATATTTCCCTGGTAGGTGGTAAGAATGCCTCCCTTGGTGAAATGATCCAAGAACTAACATCCAAGGGCGTAAAAGTTCCCACAGGGTTTGCAACTACAGCTTATGCCTATCGTTACTTCATTAAGGTAGCAGGCTTAGAAGAAAAGCTACGCAAACTATTTGCTGATTTGGATGTTGATAATGTTAGCAATCTCCAAAAGCGCGGTAAACAAGCTCGCTCATTAATCCTCAACACACCCTTTCCCACTGAACTTCAAGCCGCAATTATAGAAGCTTATCAAAGGATGTGTTCTCGCTATGGAGAAGAGACAGATTGTGCTGTTCGTTCTTCAGCAACCGCAGAAGACTTGCCGGATGCAAGCTTTGCAGGTCAACAGGAAACTTATTTAAATATTCACGGGATTAAGAGTGTTCTAGAATCCTGTCATAAATGCTACGCTTCCTTATTTACTGATCGCGCAATTTCCTATCGGCAAACACGAGGCTTCGACCACTTTAGTATCGCAATTTCCGTCGGAGTTCAGAAGATGGTGCGCTCTGATTTAGCGTCCTCCGGAGTCATGTTCTCAATTGATACTGAAAGTGGCTTTAAAAATGCTGCACTAATTACCGCCGCCTATGGTTTAGGAGAAAACGTTGTGCAAGGGTCAGTTAATCCTGACGAATACTTTGTTTTCAAACCAACCTTGAAAGACGGTTACCGCCCAATTTTAAAAAAATCATTAGGCACAAAAGAATTACGAATGGTCTACGACCTTGGTGGTTCAAAGCTAACGAAAAATGTTCCTGTTCAGCAGTCTGAACAGGAGAAATATTGCTTAACGGATGATGAAATCCTGCAACTCGCTCGCTGGACGGTGTTGATTGAGGAGCATTATTCTGCTGTCCGTAACACTTATACTCCGATGGATATTGAGTGGGCAAAAGACGGGCTAACCGGAGAACTATTTGTTGTGCAGGCGCGTCCAGAAACTGTGCAGTCTCAGAAGACGAAGAACGTTCTGCGTAGCTACGAAATTAAACAATATAGTGATGTCTTAGTTACAGGTCGAGCAGTTGGGGCTGCAATTGGTCAAGGGAAAGCCCGTGTGATTCTGGATGTTAGTCAAATCAATTTGTTCCAGCCTGGGGAAGTATTAGTCACCAACAGAACTGACCCAGATTGGGAACCGATTATGAAAAAAGCAAGTGCGATTATTACTAACCAAGGTGGACGCACTTGCCATGCTGCGATTATTGCACGGGAGATGGGGATTCCTGCAATTGTCGGCTGTGGTGATGCGACAGATGTCTTGAATACAGGTCAAGAGGTGACGATTTCCTGCGCTGATGGGGAAGAAGGAAAAGTTTACTCTGGGCTACTACCCTTTGAGGTGAAAGAAATTCCCTTAGACAACCTACCTCGTACTCGCACCCAAATTTTGATGAATGTGGGTAACCCCGTACAAGCCTTCGGGTTGTCAGCGATTCCTTGTGATGGTGTAGGGTTAGCGCGATTGGAGTTTATCATCGCTAATTACATCCAGGTACACCCATTGGCATTGATTCACTATCACCAACTGGAGGATGAACAGGTTAAGGCGAAGATTGGCAAACTGACAGTGCTTTATGAAGACAAGCCTCAGTTCTTTGTCGATAAACTGGCTCGTGGCGTTGGCATGATTGCTGCTGCTTTTTATCCTAAGCCAGTGATTGTCCGGATGTCCGACTTCAAGACCAATGAATACGCCAACCTCTTAGGCGGCAAGCAGTTTGAGCCGAAGGAAGAAAATCCCATGCTGGGCTGGCGTGGAGCATCGCGTTACTACGATGAAGAGTACCGTGATGCCTTTGCCTTGGAATGTCTTGCACTCAAGCGGGTGCGGGAAGAGATGGGCTTGACTAATATCATCCCGATGATTCCCTTCTGTCGGACTCCGGATGAGGGGCGTCAAGTGCTGGCTGAAATGGCTAAAAATGGTTTAGAGCGAGGTGTCGATGGCTTACAGGTCTATGTGATGTGTGAGTTGCCGAGTAATGTCATCCTGGCTGATGAATTCGCTGAAGTATTTGACGGTTTCTCGATTGGCTCGAATGATTTGACACAACTGACTCTAGGTTTAGACCGTGATTCGGCTTTAGTGGCTCATATTTTTGATGAGCGCAATGAAGGTGTGAAGCGGATGGTGAAAATGGCGATCGCAACTGCAAAGGAAAAAGGTCGTAAAATCGGTATCTGTGGTCAAGGCCCAAGTGACTATCCTGAGTTTGCGAAATTCTTAGTAGAACAGGGAATCGACTCCATGAGCCTTAATCCTGATTCTGTCCTGAAGACACTCTTGATAGTGGCAGACGTTGAAGGAATTGGGGATTAGGGATTGGGGGCTGGGGATTGGGGAACTTCGCCCAGTCCCTAGTCCAAGAAGGCAGAACATAGGAGGCTCCAGGGCAGAAGGAATATTGCTTGCACAGTAAGCTTTTTAACCTTTTTTAACTGGATAAGCTATTCCACAATTAACTTGCTCCCGTCGGGACGGGCAAGATGCCCATCCCACAAGATTTTTGTCAATTCCTTGTAGCGGTACTAGCCTGGAATCCCCCTAATCCCCTTGACGCTTCAACTGAAAGGCAGCACCAACTGCTGCACCCGCTCCTGCTAGCAAGCCAACGCTCATTCCGTGGACTGTTTTGTGAATGGGGTCTTGGGTCAAGCACTCACTCGTTAAATTATTGGCTTCCAAGCATTGATTAGTCGATGCCCAGCTTGTAGTACCGCCAAGAATGACGCCAGTGATACTACAGGTTGCGATCAGAATTAAGAAGCGGTTATTTTTTCTACCCATGGATGGATGCAAAAAAGCTAATAATGGCTGTGTCTTCTCATCTACTTTACCTATCTCTGGGCAAAATGTAACCGTATTTCTACCCAACTTTATCGTTGTTTTAAGATTAGCCAAAATTTCGCCTTGCGGCTTCGCTTATTCAATTCGCCAATTGAACGGCAGACGGGCATAGACACCTCTAGGGTCATTCATCATTTTGAGAAGTGCTAAATCGGCTTGTAGCTTCATAAACTCGGCAGTCAAGGGATTCGCTTGTTCTGCCTTTTGGGTGCTTGCCTCATCGGTAAATGTCTTCAAAATCCGTTCTTCTAAGCTGCGAACTTCTGGATACTCTTGCAGTTCCCAGTTATTTCCCAGTTTGGCTTGTTTAGCCGCATAGTTGATCGCATCCTCGATCCCGCCAAGGTCATCGACTAACCCCAGTTGCTTAGCATCTTGACCTGACCAAACCCGTCCCTGAGCAATTTGTGCGACTCTTTGTGCCGGAAGTTTTCGAGATTCAGCGACTTTGTTGAGGAACTGGTAGTAAATTTGGTTAACTGAACGTTGTGCGATCGCTAATTCTTGAGGTGTCTTGGGACGAGAAACCGTAGAACTATCCGCATAACGACCCGTTTTCACAACGTCCCAAGTGATGCCGTTGTCGTTTGCTAGCTTTTGAACATTAAACTGTAGTCCAAACACGCCGATGGAACCCGTAATCGTACTCGGTTCTGCAAAAATATGATTGGCTCCTGTGGCAATCCAATAGCCTCCAGAAGCCGCATAATCGCCCATTGAGACAATCACTGGCTTCTTTTCGCGAGTGAGACGGACTTCCCGCTGAATCACCTCAGAGGCTGTAGCGCTACCACCAGGGCTATTAATCCGCAGCACCACTGCCTTGACATCCTCATCCAAACGCAACTGGCGCAACTGTCGGGCAAAGCTATCACCACCGACTTGCTGGGCACCCCCTTGACCATCAACAATTTCACCGTCGGCATACACTAATGCCACTTTATTGTCGCTGCTCTTCTTGGAGTCATTACTTTCAACGTTGCTGTAGGTCGCCAAATTAATCTGCTCAAACGATTTATCGTCCTCGTCACTGCCAGTTAGCTTTTTGAGGTCAGCCACAACTTGGTCAAGGTAGGCAACCTGATCCACCAAACCTCGTTGACGTGCCTGTGTTGCCATCAACTCCCCTTGAGTATCAGCAATTGCTTGTAACTGTTGAGGCGTAGTTTTACGACTCTTACTAACTGTCGTGAGAAATTCACTCCAAAGATCGTTCAACAAGCTTTGAGTCTGCTGTCGATTCTCCAGACTTAACTTTTTCAAAACGAACGGTTCAACGGCTGACTTGTACTTCCCTACCCGAATCACCTGAACACCAACACCGTATTTTTGTAGTGCCCCGGTGTAGAAGAGTGGCTGAGAGCTAAAGCCATTGATTTCCATAGCCCCCATCGGATTGAGAATAACTGTATCTGCCACAGAACTCAGATAGTATTCCTTTTCTCCTAGATCGACATCGTAGGCAATTATTTTTTTCCCAGATTTGCGAAAACGTTCCAAGGCTTCACGGACTTCCTTGAGTGTTGCCAAGCCAGTGCCGCTACCTGTTGAGGTTTTACTCCCATCCAAGTAGACGGCAACAATTCGCTCGTCTTTACGCGCCTTTTCTAAGGTATCCAGAACTGTGCGTAGGGTAATAGATGTTGTACTATCGCCCGATAGCGCCTCTCCAATCGCCTCGCTGGTGCTTGAGGTTGGATCAGTATCAGTAATGCTTAGCGACTGATCAAAAACCAGCACTGACTTATCCTTAACCTGTGGGCCAGTGTCTCTAGAGGCAGCGGCGATTAATAAAAAGATCAGTCCACCAGTTCCTAAACTAAAGAACAAAATAAGACCTGCAAGGCTGCCAACCATGCTGGCAAAGGTTTGCTTAAGGAATTGACGCATTTGGTGTGAGGGGATGAGAGGGTGAGGAGGTGAGCGAGTGTTAGCGTAGCCTAAACTCTAGGTGAGAGGGTTGGATAGGCATTATAGATTCAAAATTTGTAATTCACGCATTCCTTTACCATAGTTCTGAATTATTAATCACTCATTTTCAATATCTTTATGCTAGCTTTTGCAAGGCGTTCGAGTGTTTGAGTTGAGATAGATTAGCATTACCCGTGCAGAAGAGAACTGTGGTAATTTCTGCACTCAATAGCTGTACTAGGGACTCAACGGCATCGGTTGATTCGGCTGCGGCTTGAAGGAAGGGAAATGCTAAACCCGCAATGTCCGCTCCAAGCGCGATCACTTTGGCAACATCCAAGCCATCACGCAATCCTCCAGAAGCAATCAACGAAATCTCTGGTGCGATCGCTCGGATACTCGTAATACACTCCGCTGTTGGCAAACCCCAGTTGGCAAATGTCTGTCCCAACCGCCGCTGCTGAATATTTAAGGCTCGTTCACTTTCCACCTTTGCCCAAGAGGTTCCACCCGCACCTGCAACATCTATAGCTGTGACACCCGCATCGAGTAGCTTCTGTGCCATGGCAGCAGAGATGCCATTTCCCACTTCTTTAACAATCACAGGCACAGGCAGCTTGTTGCACAAAATATTGATTTTGTCAATTAATCCTTTAAAGTTAGTATCCCCTTTCGGTTGAATGCACTCTTGCAAGGGATTGAGGTGCAAAATTAAAGCATCAGCTTCTAAAAGGTCTATCACACGTAGACACTCAGCCAACCCATAACTGTAGTTCAGCTGAACCGCCCCAAGATTGGCAAATAAGAGAATATCTGGGGCGTGCGATCGCACAGCGAATGTATCAGCCACCTGTGGATTCTCCACCGCTACCCTCTGGGAACCCACACCCATCGCTAGCTTGTAATGTTGGGCAACTTCAGCCAAACGAAAATTAATAGTTTTTGCCTGTTCTGTTCCACCTGTCATCGAAGAAATCAGCAACGGGACTCCCAGCCATTTCCCCAAAAACTTCGTTCTTATATCAATCTCACTGCGGTTTAGTTCTGGCAGACAACAATGGGTGAAGCGGTAGCCCTCCAGTCCATTGGTTACGCCGTGAAATTGCACATCTTCATCCAGACAAATCCGTATATGGTCGGCTTTCCGGGTCTGGGTTTCTCTCATATCTTCAAACTTTACTCTATGCCGGTTGATTGACAATTTTGATTGTCCCATCGAGATTGTGCCTCACTCGCCTTGACCTCTCAAAACGCAACACTTGGCTACCTCTCTATCTCCCTACTTCTCCATCTCAAAATGTTGACGAAGGCAGGAGGCAGAGGGGTTTTGTTTTGGGTGCGATCACTACAGTTATGCGGCGACAGTAATCTTGTTACTTTTTGCTATATTGCAGTTGGGGCAAGTGATTTGCAGATTCTGAGTGTCTACGGCTAAACCAGGGAAGTGCGAAAGCGGCAAGATATGGTCGATGTGAGAACCTTTTAGTTGAATGGGTTTTCCACATTTAGCAATAGCACAGCAGCCCCTTTGAGCTTGGTATTGTTTCTGTTTCCAGAGCTTTCCCTCTTCAGAATCACGCCAGCGGTTGAATTGTGCGCGTGGCTCATGTCTGGCATTAATTCGGGTAGCAATCTCTTGAAGTTCTGCTAGAGCGGTATCAGCTTGCTTAGTCGCTTCAAATAGGCTTTTTACAAGTTCCTCAAAAGGAGAGTCAGTCATCTGTTTGCAGGTTTTCCCAACTACATATTGTATTTAGCTTTAAGTGTGGCAGCCGTTGCTTTAAGTTCAGCTAAGGCACTGTCAGTTCTAGACCTGGCTTGGGTTAGCTGTCTTGCCAATTTATTAATTTCGGGGTTGGTGCTAGACCCAAAAGGAACTTCGATGACGTTACCCAGGCGCTCCAGTAGAGCTTGCAAGACAGCTTCGAGAATCTGGCGAGTGGCTGGCTGAATGCGAGGGCGCTGCAAATACTGTCGAATTGAGGCAACCACGTCACTTACGGGATAAGCATAGGCTCTACCTTGATTGGCTACCGCTGTAAGATTTTTAGTAATGGCTTCAGCTTGATAGCGAGTCGCACCATATCCTCGTAATTGAAGGCGGGTAGTAACTTTTTCGGTATTCATTGACTTACTAAGCTGCATCTTTTTTGTCTTCCTGATAGGTGGCTAGCAGCGCTTCAATCCAAGGGTCTTTAAGTCCGAAAGACTTAGCAAATTTATAAACCCCAGCGATGATACCGACGAAGATACTACGCTCTTGCTCAAGTGCCTGTTCGTACTCGCTAACTTTATTAGCAAATTCAGTCTCAATCTCTGTGATATAGTTTGTTTTTTTAGTCACCTGACCTTTTTGTGCGGCTTGCAGGCGCTGGCGTTCATATAATTGAGAACCCGCGAAATTTACTAGCGCTAACAATAAAGCTTGCTCGTCAGCATTTTTGAAATCTAGATCATTAAATGCTCTTTCGGCATCGGCGGCAGTCCAGTTGAATTTTTTAGCGAATGTAATAGCTTCTTTCTTGTTCACAGTGTCCTACGCTGGGTGAAGGCTGATCTCAGTATTGGAAACTTAGGTTTGCGATCGCGTTTGCTTAACGTCCAATCTCAGAAAACAAACGTACTTCCTTTAGGATGCCGCCTCTCCGAGTGCTCTAGATTTGCAGATATGCGATCGCATAAAACTCATTAAGAGAGGGTTCTGATTAACTCCACACCATCTCGTCCATCTACATCTTGGAGATAAACTTTTACCTGTTCTTCGGCAGATGTTGGTAGCTGCTTGCCCGTAAAGTCTGGGCGAATCGGCACCTCACGATGTCCTCGGTCTACTAGAACCAATAGTCGAATCGCTTGTGGTCTACCATATTCCGTTACCGCATTCAGGGCAGCGCGAATCGTGCGCCCTTTATAAATGACATCATCCACCAACACGACTGTCTTGCCTGAAAGATCAAAAGGAATCTCACTTTTCGCTGGTGTCCGAACGCTAATCTGATCCAGGTCATCCCGATAAAACGTAATATCTAGCGCCCCCACAGGCACCTGTACCTGTTCTAGTATTTCGATCTGACGCCCCAAAAGCTTTGCTAAAGGAACGCCTCTAGTATAAATACCCACTAGTACAAGTTTGGACAAATCTCCAGATTTTTCAATAACTTGAGAAGCCAAACGGGTAATTGTACGGCGTAGGTCTTCGGCTGAGAGAATTTCAATAGTTTGAGTAGGCATCCCACTTAATGATTTAGTACCATTCCCTTGAGGGTACTATGGTGTACGAGTAACTTCCTGTTTTGGCTAGAGAAATTTAGAGGTTGAAAGAAGTTCAGAACGGAGGAGTATTGATAAGCTGTTGTGCATCTTAATTGTAGATTATTGAGTTATGAAAACAAAAAGAATTCATCACGTTGCTATTATTTGCTCTGATTATCAGACATCGAAGCATTTTTATGTAAATGTTTTAGGGTTTTCAGTAATTAATGAAACTTTTAGAGAATCCAGAAATTCTTATAAATTAGATTTACAAGTAAATAGCGGTGATTGCATCGAGCTTTTTTCCTTCCCCAACCCTCCCCAGCGTGTTAGCCGACCAGAAGCTTGTGGTCTAAGACATTTAGCCTTTGAGGTTGATGATATCGATGAATCAGTTGCCTATCTCCAAGCCAAAGATGTGAAGGTAGAAGAGATTAGGACTGACGAGATTACAGGAAAGCGTTTTACCTTTTTCCAAGACCCAGACGGCTTACCCTTGGAGATATATGAAAGTTAGGTTTTTTTAATAAAATTTTGATTAGTATTTTACATCTAAGCTAGCTAATATTTACTCTCCTTTAGAGTTAAATTGTGAATGTAAGGGAAGGCTAATAGTAAATGTCGTTCCTCGACCTAATTTACTATCTACAACAACCCTACCATTATGCAAGTTCGCACATTCTTTAACAATTACTAATCCCAATCCAACGCCCGGAGCCGTACCAACATTATTACCTCGAAAGAATGCATTAAATATACGAGCTTGGTCAGCAGGAGAAATACCAATACCTTGGTCAGATATGCGAAACACCAGCTCATCGTGTTGAAAAATCAACTCTAACTGAATCTCGCTACCCTCAGGAGAATAATTGATAGCATTGGAGAGCAAGTTCCTTAGCATTGCTCGTACAAGTTTTTCGTCTATAAGTACGTTAGTAACAGTGCCTTGATACTCCACATTAATTGTGTGTTGATGCTCTGTATTTGACCGAAATTCTGTAACGAGTTCACGAACAATGGACTGTATGTTTACTGGTGCTGGAGTGAACTGTATTGTCCTAGCTTCAGCTTGGTTAACAAGTAGCACATCATTGACTAGCTTCGTTAAGTATTGAACAGCTATTTTAATTCGCTCGAAATGCTTCTTCTTTCTTTCCTCAGTCCATTTTAAACTATAGTGTTCAAGCAACTCAGTAGAGGTCAGGATTGTAGTAAGTGGGGTACGGTATTCATGTGAAACGGTAGCAACAATTCGTGACTTTAATTCATTGAGTTCTCGTTCTTTCTCAAGAGCAAAGATTAGTTCATTTTCTAAATGCTGACGGCGCTCAATTTCTGCTCGTAGTTGTTCATTTATCTGCCGCAATTGAGCATTACTCTCCTCAACTCGATTTCCTAGTTCTTCATTGGTTTGTTGTAGAGTGGCATGAGCTTGCTGTTGCTCAGTAATATCATGGAAAACTAAGACAGCTCCAGTAATTTCACCTTCATCATTTTTAATCGGTGCAGCACTATCATCAATTGGGATTTCTCTACCATCTTTTGTAATCAGGAGAGTGTGGTTTTCCAAATCTACACTAACGCCCTTCTGGAGAGCTAAGGTGACTGGATTATTAATAGTTTCTCGTGTTCTTTCATTGATTGCTTGGAAAACCTGGGTTAAATCATTACCTAAAACCTCTTCTTGTTTCCAACAGGTGAGCGCTTCGGCAACTGGATTCATAAAGGTGATTAACCCTTGAGAGTCGGTGGTAATTACAGCATCACCTATACTTCTCAGTGTCGTGGCTAGCCACTTCTCTCTCTCATAACGCTGTTGCTCCATCTGGTGATTGTAGAGAGCGACTTCAATAGTTGTGCATAAATCTCTTGCCTCAAAAGGCTTGAGAATATAACCATATGATTGGCTGACTTTCGCTCGATTGATAGTTTCCTCATCTGTGTAAGCTGTGAGATATACAACTGGAATATGGAAGCGACTGCGGATTTGTCCCGCTGCCTCAATACCATCAACTTTTCCCTTGAGTTTAATATCCATCAGCACTAAGTCAGGGTGTGTTTCTTCAACCGATTGAATCGCGGCTTCTCCGGAGGTAAGATTTGCCACGACTATATACCCAATGCCTTCTAACCGATTTTGAATATTAAGGGCTACAATACTTTCGTCTTCAACAATTAAAATTCTTGCTCTTCCCATTTTTCTTTAAATCTCCTAATGATTTATTTCTAAAAAGCTAATCCTAAATTCGGTTCCGGCGTTACGGTTCACGGCAATTGTTCCCTCAATTTGTTTAGTGAGAACATTGACTAATTTAAGTCCTAAGGATTTCACATGATCTAATTTAAAATTAGCGGATAGCCCGATTCCATTATCCTTTACTATTAGTTTTCTCTGACCATTAAGACTGGATTGAAAAATAACAGTAATGACTCCTTCTTTGCGATTTGGAAAGGCATATTTAAGAGAGTTTGAGACAAGTTCATTAATAATTAATCCGCAAGGTATTGCTGTGTCAATATTTAAGGATATATCGTCTATTTTTAGATTTAAAGTAATATTTTCAGCCTTCACTCCATAGACTTGAAATAAGTAGCTAGTCAATGTTTCAACATAATCAACAAAAATAATTTTGGCACAATCTTTAGATTGATACAATTTCTCATGGACAAGTGCCATAGATCGAATACGGCTTTGACTTTCGCGGAAGATCTCCAACATCGGTTGATTCTGAATATGCTGAGATTGCAAATCAAGCAGGCTGGAGATTACCTGTAAATTATTTTTGACTCGATGGTGAATTTCCTGAAGTAAGACTTCTTTTTCCTGTAGCGATTCTTTGATTTTTATCTCTGCAAGTTTGCGCTCACTAATATCTACATCAATTCCAGCTATCCGGGCTGGATTACCAGTTTCGTCGTAAATGACTCGCCCTTTAGCTTCTAGCCAGCGAATGCTCCCATCCGGTAATAAAATGCGGAATTCTATGTCGTAACCTTCTCCCGTCTCAATGGCATGTTGTTCGGCTTTGTTAAACAACTCGTGGTCGTCCGGGTGAAGAATTTTGAGAAAGGCATCATTGGTATCATCAGCTGTGTTGGGAACCCAACCTAACATTCTTTGAAGGCTTTGTGAACGAATGACTTTTCCGGTTTGAAGATTCCACTCCCAAAAGCCCATGTTGGCAGCATCTAATGCCAGGTGTAGTAAGGCTTGTGATTGGCGCAGTTGCTCCTCGGCAAACTTGCGATCGCTAATGTCGAGATTAATTCCAGCCATCCGCACTGGTAAGCCAGATTCATCGTAAAAGACTTGACCTTTGCTTGCAAGCCAACGGATGCTTCCATCGGGCATGATGATACGGAATTCGATGTCGTAACCTTCACCTGTCTCAATGGCATGTCGATCGGCTTCCTTGAGCAACTTGTAGTCGTCCGGGTGAAGGGTTTTGAAAAACCGATCTTTAGTCTCATCAGCCGTATTAGGAACCCAGCCATACAGACGTTCCAAATTGCTTGAGCGGGCAACTTTTCCGGTTTGAAGATTCCAATCCCAGAAGCCCATGTTGGCAGCATCCAATGCAAGGCGCAGTTGCTCTTCTGATTGGCGTAGCTGTTCTTCGGCCAACTTGCGATCGCTAATATCTAAGTTGACCCCAGCCATCCGTACTGCCTTGCCTGTCTCATCGTAAAAAACCTGACCTTTGCTTTGAACCCAACGAAGGCTTCCATCAGGTAGAATAATGCGGAATTCACTATCATAGCCGTCACCTGTCTCAAGCGCACGTTCGTCGGTTTGCCGGATGCGATCGCGGTCTTCTGGATGAACAAGTTCTAGAAATTCTTCGTAGGTAACACCAGAGGGATTGGGAGTAAAGCCATACAGTTGCTGGAAATTATTTGACCGAATGATTTTTCCAGTTTGAAAATTCCAATTCCAACTGTCCATCCGCGCTGCTTCCAAGGCAAGGCGCAATTGTGATTCTGATTCCCGGACTTGCTCCTCAGCAAGCTTACGCTCTGTGATATCAGTGCAAACACCAAAAACGTGAAAGGCTTGACCATCTTTTGAAAGCAGTGGCTTTTTAATCACACTCCACCAGCGCACTTCCCCTGTTGGCGTGTGGCAAGGCACTTCTGGACTACATTTAGTCTGTAATGTTGTTAATACTTCCAAGTCTTCCTTAACGAACAGCTTTACATCGGCTGGGTCGAGCATCACCTCAGCGTCTGTATGCCCTAACAAATCTTCTACGGCTATGCCATGAAAATCTGCACAGGCTTTGTTGGCAAGGATATACTTACCTTCCCGATCTTTAACGAAAATTCTATTAGGATTGGTATCAATAATTATTTGAAGAAACTCTTTTTGGGCTTTGAGTTCCTCCTGTGCTAGCTTGCGCTCAGTGATATCAGTAGCAACGCCCAAGATTTGACAGACTTGACCATCACTTGAAAAGAGTGGCTTTTTAGTAGTTTGATACCAACGTGCCTCCCCACTCAAGGTGTAGAGTTCTTCTGGCATGAACTTTTGCCTTAACGTGGCAATCACTTCCTTGTCTTGAGCGGTGTAGTACTCTACATCAGCTTGATTGGGATGCAACTCAGCAGCCGTCTTGCCGATTACATCTTCAACAGTTGTTGCGTGGCTATCAGCATAGATTTGATTGACAAGTACATACTTCCCTTCTGTGTCTGTAACAAAAATTACATTCGGATTATTATCAATAATAGTTTGGAGAAACTCCTTCTGAGCTTTGAGTGCTTCCTCTGCCTGTTTGCGTTCAGTGATGTCAATTCCCACTAATACAGCCATGGTGCTTTGCTGGTACTTCTGAGCAGCAATCAGATAGCTTCGAGTTGAGCCGTTGACTTGTACCTCAATAACTTGGCGGTCTGTTTGAGCAGAACTAGCGAGAAACTGAGTCATAAATTGCGTGAATTCAGGACTGTTTTTTAGAAAGCCCAGTTCTTTACCGACAAAGGCATCTGGAGATAAATTGAAGCTGTCAGCTAGTTGTCGGTTAACGCCAAGATATCGCCCTTCGGCACTAATCCAAGAAACATACCCAGGCACAGCATCCAAAACTGCCCGTAGTTGCTCTTTTGCCTGTTGTAGTTCTAATTCGGCTTGCTTACGTCGAGTAATGTCAGTGGCAATGCCAAGAATTTGACTAACTTGACCATGACTGGAAAATAAGGGCTTTTTGATTGTTTGGTACCAACGCCTTTCTCCAGTTACTGTGTAGCAAGATTGTTCGGGGATAAACTTCTGCTGTAATGTGGTAAATACTTCCTGGTCTTGAGATAGGAACTGCTCTACGTCTTCTGGATTTGGATTCACCTCAGCGTCTGTCTTGCCCAACACATTTTCAATACTCATACCATAAAAATCAGCATAAGCTTGATTGGCAAGTGTATATTTGCCCTCTCGATTTTTGACAAAAATAATGTTTGGATTAATATCAAGGACAGCTCGGAGAAATTCTTGTTGACTTTTAAGGGCTTCCTGTACGGCAGAACGCTCGGCAATCTCTTGCTGGAGTCGTATATTAGCTTGTTCGAGTTCGGCAGTACGTTCAGCGACTCGTTGTTCTAGTTGATCACGAGCTTGGAAAAGTTTTAATTCTGCGTGTTTGCGATCGCTAATATCTTGGATCATGCCGATCGCATACTGCGGTAAGCCACTGGCATCACAAACAACCGAAACACATACACTGGCCCAGACAATACACCCGTCTTTCCGGAAGCAACGCTTTTCCAAGCTGTAGCGAGTACGTTTGCCCAAAAATAGCTCCTGAAACAAATTCGCGTTCTCTACCTGATGTTCGGGATGCGTCAAGTCGATACAAGATAGGTTTTGGAGTTCTGTATCTGTGTAGCCGAATAGTTCCTGAAAAGTCGGATTGGTTTGAAGAAACCTGCCGTTTGAATTAACAAGTACTATCCCAATCGGAGCAGCCTCAAACATTGTCCGGAAGCCTTCTTCGCTCTCTCGCAGTGCTGCCTCTGTTTGCTTATTCTTCGTGATATCACGGCAAATCTCTAGAACAAACTCTACAGAACCATCTGCTGCGAATTCTGGGGCAAAACGAGATTGGTAATACTTCAGTTGATCAGGAAACGAGAAACTAAATTCAATCTCTGAATACTCACCCGTTTGGAAAACATGACGTAAGGACTGCTCGGATAAGGATACAATGGGTTCTGGTATGCCCAGTTCACCAAATGTTTTCCCAAGATAGTCTTCAGGCGGTTGTCCTGTTTCTGCTTCAACTGCTGGGCTGACATAGAGATAACGCAGTTGTCGATCAAACCGGGCAATAATATCAGGAGAATGTTCAACAAGCGTTCTAAACTGCTGTTCTCGTTGATACAGAATTTCCTCGGCTTGTTTGCGCTCAGTAATGTCTTCTGAGAGTCCAGCAATCCCCCAAGTTTCTCCAAATGGATTTTGAACGGGAAAAGAACGCGATCGCACCCAGCGAATTGAGCCATCCGGTCGCACCAGTCGATACTCCGCTTTGCATTCCGCTTCAAGGAGATTGCCAAAGGCAGCAACGACTCGCTCTCGATCATTGGGATGGATGGAATCGACGATCAAGTTCAGATAACCACCAGGATAGGTGTACAAGCTCTCACGCGAACGACCCCAGATTGTCTCAAAAGCTGGACTGACATAGAGCAACTGCTGATAATCCGCTGAGGTCAACCAGAAAGCTTCCTGAATCTGTTCTGTCATTTCACAAAGTTGCTCTTGTTTACTTGCAGGGCTTCTATAGATCCCTTACTTTTAGTGATATCTCGTTTGGTCAATGTCACTTTATTAATAAGATTATCTTTTTACAATCCACATAGAATCAGCTTAACCCTCTTCTGTCACTCTCCGGTTTTTCCTATTATTAATATTTTCTACAAAGGAGGTGTATTAGGGAATACAGCGTTTGCCCATCTAATTTTGGCAATTTCCCTACTCGGATCAATTTCTATGAAGGAAAAAGTCTGCGATCGCCTACCATAGGTTAGTTCTAGACTTCAGCAATGGCAAAAGTTTTCGGAGAGTGACAGAAGAGGGTTAATATTGAAGCTGTTAGTCATCATCTTGGTATAGCAAAAGGCAGAATGTTTATCACGAGTACGTGGTTGTTTGGGTCCTTAAATCTGTCCTAACCTTTATGGCTACAGCTAGACATACCCCCATTCAAGAGCGGCAACCCTAAAAGCGCTTTGCGAACTGATGCCTGCTCAACGCTTTTTGAAGTGCCGAGAGTTTAGACAAAAGATACCGTTGACCTTATAGTTCCCTAATTGAAGGCAAAATGAACTCCCAAACTGGGCACAAATACATCCTCCCAACGAAGGAATTGTGGGAAGTTTTCCAGTTGGTCTGTGATGGGAGCATCCCAATTGTGCAAATACATTTTCTTGTGGGACAGGCCGGAAAGCCTGTCAAAGCTAAAGGGCGGGCAGGATGCCATAGGCGTCAAGTTAAGAAAAAGGAAAGCCTGTCAAGAGGGGGACACAAATCGCTAAAATCAACAAAAACAGTCGAGTCGAGCGATGGCAAAACCGCGCAAGAAACAAG